>CAZARJ010000081.1:4380-7035 GCA_964487515.1 uncultured Conexibacteraceae bacterium
CGCCGGCCACGGACGCGGACCGCCCCCGTCCGGCGGGGGCCGGACGGGGGGGGGGCTACGGGGGCAGCCATCGGGCCCGGGGGGGGGCCGGAGCCGCGCCCACCTCCGGCGCGGCGCCGGTCGGGCGCCGCCGCGCCCTCAGAGCCCGTAGGCCTGCTTCAGCTCCGGGTCCTTCTCGGCCAGCATCTCGGCCAGCCCGACCATCACCTTGCACTGCTTCCAGGTCGCGTCGTCCTGCATCTTGCCGTCGATCATGTGCACGCCGCGGCCGTCGGGGATCGCCTCGATCACCTTCTTGGCGAACGCGACCTCCTCCGGATCGGGGCTGAAGACGCGCTTGGCGATCTCGATCTGGACCGGGTGCAGCGACCAGGCGCCGACGCATCCGAGCAGGAAGGCGGAGCGGAACTGCGCCTCGCAGCCCTGCACGTCCTTGATGTCGCCGTAGGGGCCGTAGAAGGGCAGGATCCCGGCCGAGGTGCAGGCGTCGACCATGCGCGCGATCGAGTAGTGCCACGGGTCCTGCTGGGCGGACGCGCGGGGCGCCTCGGGGTCGTCGGGGTCGGGGTCGTTGATCACCCGGTAGCCGGGATGGCCGCCGCCGACGCGGGTCGTCTTCATGCGCCGCGAGGCCGCCAGGTCGGCGGGGCCGAAGCTCATCCCCTGCATGCGCGGGCTGGCCGTGGCGATCTGCTCCAGGTTGACGACGCCGAGCGCCGTCTCCAGCAGGGCGTGGACGAGGATCGGCCGGTCGAGCCGGGCTTTCGCCTCGAGCTGCGCCAGCAGCCGGTCCACGTAGTGGATGTCCCAGGCGCCCTCGACCTTCGGGATCATGATCACGTCGAGCTTGTCGCCGATCTCGGTGACCAGGGTGGTGAGGTCGTCGAGCACCCAGGGGCTCTCGAGCGCGTTGACCCGGGTCCACAGCTGGGTCTCCCCGAAGTCCGTCTCGCGGGCGACCTTGACCAGGCCCTCGCGGGCGGCGAGCTTCTTGTCGACCGGGACGGCGTCCTCGAGGTTGCCGAGCAGGATGTCCGCCTGCTTCGCCATGTCGGGCACCTTGGCCGCCATCTTCTCGTTCGAGGCGTCGAAGAAGTGGATCATCCGCGAGGGGCGGATCGGGATCTCGAGGATCGGGTCCGGGGCGCCGATGGCGAGCGGGTTGGCGAAGCTGCGTGGGTTTCTCAAGGGCCCCTCCTGGTGGGTGCGTTTCGTGGGGGCGGGACGCTATCGGAGGGCGCGCCCGCGACGGGGGCCACCCGGGACGAGCGCGACCCCGGCCCGCGCCGCTCGGCGGTCGCGGCACGGCCTTAGACTGGCGGGCCAACCCGGCCCGGTGGGCCCCGGAGACAGGAGCCGCATGCAAAGACTTAGAGTGCCACTGATCCTGGTCGCTTTGTCCGGCCTGATCGCAGTGACGGGATGTGGAGCCAGCGAAGGGACGAGCACGAGCCCTGATAGCGACGCGCTGTCGAAGGACGACTACGCCCAGCGGGCGCAGGACGTGCTGATCGATTTCGGATCCGGATTCGAGGAGCTCGGGGCCCGGATCGCTGCCAGCAAGACCACGGCCGAGTTCAAGGAGCGGGTCGACAGCGCCGAGGAGCAGATCAAGGACGCGATCGACGACTTCGGCTCCCTGCGGCCGCCCGAGGATGCGCAGAAGGGTCACGACCAGGTGCTCTCCGCGCTCGAGAACCTCTCCTCGAAGCTCGCCGACGTCGGTGTCGCCGCCGGCGCCGACCGCAAGGGGGCGCTGCGGGACGCGGCGACCGCCCTGCGCACCGCCGCGTTCGAGTTCCAGGATCAGCTGATCCAGGCCCAGCAGTCGTTCCAGGACGCCGGCCTCGAGCTCGGGGATGCCGGCGCGGAGCCGACGGGGTCGACGGACGGCGACTGAGCGGCGATATCCTCCCCGGGCCGCGAGCGACCTCGTGCGGCCCGTCCGAGGCCCCGGCGCCGCGGCGCGACGACGTTCTCAACCCTCCAGGAGCCGCCACGCATGGCCGTAGACGCCCAGACCTACGAAGAGAAGACCGACATCCAGCGGGAGATCACCGAGATGGTGCGCTCCTTCGTCGACAACGAGATCCTGCCGGCCGCCGAGCACTTCGACCACGAGGACGAGTTCCCCGAGGCGATCGTCGAGCAGATGAAGGAGCTCGGCCTGTTCGGGGTCACGATCCCCGAGGAGTACGGCGGGATGGGGCTCGACCTGACGACCTACGCGATGATCGTCGAGGAGCTATCGCGCGGCTGGATCTCGATCTCCGGCGTCGTCAACACCCACTTCATCGGCTCCTACCTGCTGATGAAGTTCGGCACCGAGGAGCAGAAGCAGCACTTCCTCCCGCGCATGGCGACGGGCGAGATCCGGGCCGCGTTCTCGCTCTCCGAGCCGGAGGTCGGCTCCGACGTGCAGGGGATCAAGTCGACCGCGAAGCGCGACGAGGACGGGACCTGGGTGCTCGACGGGCAGAAGATGTGGGTCACCAACGGGCTGCGCTCCGGCGTCGTCTTCGCGCTCATGAAGAGCGATCCGAAGGCCGACCCGCCCTACAGGGGGATGACCTGCTTCATCACCGAGAAGGAGCCCGGAGCACACAAGAACGAGGGGGCGTACGCCGGCCTCGTGGTGCCGCCGCTGATCAAGAA
>CAZARJ010000081.1:7045-7528 GCA_964487515.1 uncultured Conexibacteraceae bacterium
GTCCACGGAGCTCGTCTACAACGGCTACCGCTGCCCGCCGGAGCGCATCCTCGGCGGCGAGGAGGAGGGCCTGGGCCGCGGCTTCAACCAGATGATGGACGCGCTCGAGGTCGGCCGGGTCAACGTCGCCGCGCGCGGCGTCGGGATCGCCCAGCGCGCCTTCGAGCTCGCGATCCGCTACAGCCAGGAGCGCAAGACGTTCGGCAAGCCGATCGCCCAGCACCAGGCGATCCAGTTCAAGCTCGCCGACATGGCGACGCAGATCGAGGCCGCGCGGCTGGTCACGCTGAAGGCGGCGCGGATGAAGGATGCCGGCGTGCGCTCCGACCTGGAGGCCGGGATGGCGAAGCTGATCGCCTCCGAGGCCGGGCGCAGCGTCGTCGAGCAGGCGTTTCGGATCCACGGCGGCTACGGCTACTCGAAGGAGTACGAGATCGAGCGCCTCTACCGCGACGCGCCGCTGCTGCTGATCGGCGAGGGCAC
>CAZARJ010000082.1:0-1274 GCA_964487515.1 uncultured Conexibacteraceae bacterium
ACGCCGATGATGGCCCACTCGGGGGGGCGGGCCTCGATCAGGATCCCGGCCAGCTTGCGCTCCCCGATCCAGATGTCGTTGGGCCACTTGATCCGGCACTCGACCGGCGCCAGCGACTCGCAGGCCTCGCAGACCGCGACCGCGACGGCCAGCGAGAGCAACTCGGGGAGCTTGCCCTCGGGGCGGTAGAGCGTCGAGGTGAGCAGGGCCGTGTCGGGCGGCGTGGTCCAGGACCGGCCCCCGCGACCGCGCCCGGTCACCTGCTCGCCGGCCGTGACGATCGTGCCCGAAGGGGCCCCCGCCTCGGCAAGCTCACGCGCCCGGACGTTGGTCGAGCCGATGCTCTCGTGGTGTTCGTGCGGCGTGCCGAAGCGGGGCGCCGCGGTGCTCAAGGGGCGGGCTCCAGCTCGACCACGTCGCCGACCCGGATCCCGAGCACTGCGCTCGCGTCGCCGCGGTTGACGGCCACGGCCATCCGGCCCGAGGAGTCCTCGTAGAAGAGGAAGCGGCCGTCGGGCACCTGCTCGAAGGCATTCGCGCGCACGGCGGTCCGCCGTCTGGTCCGGCTGCCGACCGACACGCGCGCCGCCCCGGCCAGCGGGTGGCCGGCCAGCTCGGCCGCGGTGAGGTCGAGGGAGATGTTGCCGAAGCCGTCGATCCGCTCCGCGTGGGCCAGCGCCCGGTGCTGCTCGAGGCGTGGCTGCGAGACCGGGCGGCGCTCCAGCGAGTCGGGGTCGATCGGCGTCCCGGCCTCGCTCAACGCGGCTCCGTCGGCCAGGCGCGCGGCGACCGGGGCGAAGAGATCACGGCCGTGGAAGGTCGCCGAGGGAGGGATGATCCGGAAGGGGGAGTCGCTGATGTCGACCGCCTCCGTGGCACCCCCGAGGAGGTCGATCGCGGGCGGCAGCAGGCCGTTGTCGGGGCCGACGAACAGGTGCCCGCCGTCGCCGGCGCGCACGGCGACCGCCCGCCGATCCCCGCCGACGCCCGGATCGACGACCGCCAGGTGCACGGCAACGGGCGTGTAGGGGACCGCCTCGGCGAGCACCGCCGCCGCCTCGCGGACGTCGTGGCGGTTGATCCCGTGGGTGATGTCGATCACCTGCGCGCCCGGCGCCTCGCGCGCGATCACCGCACGGCAGATCCCGGCGAAGTCGTCGCCGACTCCATAGTCGGTCAGGAATGTGATCGGAAGCGCCATGAGGGTGGTTGAGGCCAGCCTTCCGACTTTAACCCGGCACCCTGCCGATGTTGCGCAACTCGGTCACACAGCG
>CAZARJ010000082.1:1374-7331 GCA_964487515.1 uncultured Conexibacteraceae bacterium
GGCTACTCCTGCCTTCGAGTCCTTTCAGCTTCAGGCGGGTGACTCCGCATCGGCGAGGAGGGCATCGAGGAGGCCTTCGCGGTCGTGGCGGGGGGACTCGACGTGGGGCTCGTGGCCGAGCTCGCGGAGGGTCTCGCTGGTGGCGGGGCCGATCGAGACGAGGCGGGCGCGGGCTGGGAAGCGGCCGCCGACGGCGACGGCGAAGCCACGTGCGGCGGAGGAGGAGGCGAAGAGGACGTAGTCGGCGTCGCTGAGCCGCTCGAGGGTGGCGGCGTCCGGCTGCTCGCGGACCGTCTCATAGAGCGCCACGACGTCGACCGCGGCGCCGCGCTCGGCCAGCGCCTCGGGGAGCACGTCCCGGCCCTCGGCGCCGCGGGCGATCAGCACCGGCCGCTCGTCGACCACGACCTCGCGCAGCGCCTCGATCAACGACTCGGCTACGGCTCGCGGCGGCACGATGTCGGCGATCAGGCCGCGCCCGCGCAGGGCCTGCGCCGTGCCCGGGCCGATCGCGGCGACGGTCGCGTTGGCGAGCGCGCGGGCGTCCATCGCACGCTCGGCCATCGCGTCGAAGAGCAGCTCGGCGCCGTTCGGGCTCGTCACGCAGACGAGCGCGTAGGCGTGC
Organism: uncultured Conexibacteraceae bacterium; assembly: GCA_964487515.1. Classification (GTDB taxonomy): domain Bacteria; phylum Actinomycetota; class Thermoleophilia; order Solirubrobacterales; family 70-9; genus RHKX01. Next base: position 2,000 of record CAZARJ010000082.1, read on the forward strand.
AGGTCGTCCAGCATCGTCGCCACCCGCTCGGAGTCGATCCGGGGCTCGATCCGGATCGCCGGCGCCTCGATCACCTCGGCGCCGAGGCCGCGCAGCGTCGCCGCCAGCCCGCTTGCCTGCGCCCGCGCCCGGGTAACCACGATCCGGCGCCCATGCAGGGGCCGGCCCTCGAGCCAGGCGATGCGCTCGCCGCGGGCGGCCACCTGACCGAAGAGCAGGATCGCCGGAGAGCCGATCCCCGCCGCGGCTGCCGCCTCCGGGAGCCCGGCGAGGGTGGCGACGACGGTGCGCTGATCCGGCCAGGTGCCGCGCTCGACCGCGGCCGCGGGCTCCCCCGCAGGGCGCCCGGCCTCCCGCAGCCGCGCGGAGATTCGCTCCAGGTTCCGGACCCCCATGTAGAAGACGAGCGTGCCGGGGAAGCGGGCGAGCGCCTCCCAGTCGAGCGCCGGCTCGTCCTTCTCCGGGTCCTCGTGGCCGGTCACGAAGGCGACCGCGGAGGCGTCCTCGCGGTGAGTCGCGGGGATGCCGGCATAGGCCGGTGCGGCGACGCCGGCGGTGATCCCGGGCACGACCTCGAACGAGATCCCCGCAGCATTCAGTGCCTCGGCCTCCTCCCCGCCGCGGCCGAAGACGAACGGGTCGCCGCCCTTGAGCCGGACCACGGAGCGCCCGGCCCGGGCCAGCTCGGCCAGCCGCCGCTCGATCTCCCCCTGCTCCGCTGACGGCTCGCCGGGACGCTTGCCGACGTCGATCAGCTCCGCGTCCGCGCGCGCGGCGGCGAGCGCGCCGGGAGGGATCAGCCGATCGTGGAGGATCGCATCGGCGCTGCCGATCAGCTCCAGCGCGCGGACGGTGAGCAGGCCCGGGTCACCGGGGCCGGCTCCGACCAGGTAGACGACGCCGGCCCGCGCCGGGCCGCTCACGGCACGGCCCTCCGCGCGGGCTCCCGATCCGGCGCCGGCCGCCCCGCTCACGGCAGCGTCCCGGCCGGGCCGCCGTCTTCGTCGACCGCGTCGCCCTCAATGACTTCGTCCTCGATCACGCCTCGCGGCCCGCCGCCCGCCCGCTCCAGCAGCTCCAGCGCGCCCGCGGCGGCCATCCGCTCGACCAGCGCCTCGGCCAGCGCGACCGGCTGCTCGGGCGAGCCGCTGACCCACTCGTGGACGCGCTCGGACCCGTCGGGCAGGCCCGCGAACCCGGTCAGCTCCAGGCGATCGTCCTCGAGGCGCGCGCAGACTCCGACCGGCGTGTCGCAGGTCGCTCCCAGGGTGGCGACGGCGGCGCGCTCGGCCGTCAGCTCGATCAGCGCCCGATGGTCGGTCACGCCGGCAGCGGCGGACGCGGCGGCCTCGTCCCCGGAGCGGGCCTCGATCGCGAGCGCTCCCTGTCCCGGCGCGGGGGTGAGCCGGTCGAGCGGGAAGCGGAAGCCGATCTCCGTCCCGCGCCCGAGCCGCCCGAGCCCCGCGGCGGCGAGCACGATCCCGTCCAGCTCCCCCTCGTGCAGGCGCCGCAAACGGGTGTCGACGTTGCCGCGCAGGGGACTGATCCGCAGGTCGGGCCGCAGGGCGAGCAGCTGCGCGCGGCGGCGCACGCTCGCCGTTCCGACCCGCGCGCCCTCGGGCACCTCGGCCAGCGATCCAGCCTCCCCGACCCAGGCGTCGGCGGGGTCGGCGCGCGCCGGGACCCCGACCAGCTCCAGGCCCTCGGGCAGCTCGCCGGGAAGATCCTTGGCGCTGTGCACGGCGAGGTCGACCTCCTCCGCCAGCAGGGCCCGCTCGATCTCGCTCACGAAGCGCGACTTGTCGGCGGGCCGCCCGTGCGCGGGGCCGCCCTCGTCCCCGGAGACCCGGAACGGGACCGTCTTGGCGTCACCGATCGCCCGGGCGACGGACTCGGCCTGGATCAGCGCCAGGGCGCTGCCCCGGGTGCCGATCCGGACCGTCAGCCGCCGGCCTCCTCCGAGGGGCGACGCAGGGGACGCACCTCGGCGCCCGGGCCCTCGGGCTCGCTGGCGGAATCGAGACCGAAGAGCTCGCGCAGTGCGGCGACCTCGCGGTAGGGATCGCCCCCGCCCTCGGCGGCGCGCTTCAGGCGCAGGGTCGGCTCGTGCAGCAGGCGCCCGGCGACCGCCCGCGCCATCGCCTCGACCCGCTCACGCTCCTCCGGACCGAGCCCGGTCAGGCGGCGCTCGTTCTCGGCCAGCACGCGGCGCGCGACGTCCTCGCCGCGCTCGCGCAGGGCGGCGATCGTCGGCACGACCTCGAGCGAGGCGAGCCAGCGCTCGAAGCGCTCCACCTCGGCGCCCAGCAGCCGCTCGGCGCCGCTCACCTCGGCCGCGCGACCGCCGGCGTTGCGGTCGGCAACGGCCTGCACGTCGTCGACGTCGCGGACGACCACGCCGGTGAGGTCGCGGCAGCGGGGATCGACATCGCGCGGGACCGCCAGGTCGACGATCAGCAGCGGCCCCCCGGAGCGCGCGGCGGCGATCGGCTCCAGGCCTTCGCGCTCGATCACGTTGTAGGGAGAGTTGGTCGCGCAAACCACGACGGCCGCCCGCTCGAGCCTGGCGGGCAGCTCGTCGAATCGCACCGCCTCACCCCCGAAGCGCTCGGCCAGCCCGACGGCGCGATCGTGGCGGCGGTTGGCGACGAAGGCGATCGCGGCGCCGCGGCCGGCGAGTGCCCGCGCGGTCAGCTCGACGGTCTCACCCGTGCCGATCAGCAGGACCTCGCGGCCCGCCAGCTCCCCGGCGGCGCGCTCGGCCAGCTCGACCGCGACCGAGGGGACGCTGAGGCCGCCGGAGCCGATCCCCGTCTCGCTGCGCGCCCGCTTGCCGGCCGCGAGCGCGCCGCGGAAGAGGCGGTTGAGGATCGGGCCCGAGGCGTCCTCGGCCAGGGCGCGCTCGTAGGCGCGCTTGACCTGACCCTGGATCTGCGCCTCGCCGACGATCATCGAGTCGAGCCCGGCGGTGACCCGGAAGAGGTGGCGCGCGGCCCCGCTGCCGCGGCGGGAGTAGAGGCTGTCGGCGAGCTCCGTGGGGCGGAGCTCCGCCTGGCGGGCGAGGGCGCCGAGCGCGGCGCTCTCGGCCTCGATCGGGTCGGCGGCGGCGAGGTAGAGCTCGGTCCGGTTGCAGGTCGACAGCGCCACCGCCTCGACAACCTCGGGGCTCTCCCTGAGCTCGGCGAGCAGGCCGATCGCGCGGCCCTCGGTGAGGGCGAGCCGCTCGCGCAGCTCCAGGGGGGCGGTCTTGTGGGAGATGCCGAGGGCGAGCAGCTCGCTCATCGCCCGGGCTCGCCCTCCGCTGCCCCGACGGGCCGGCCGCCGGCGTGCTCCGCCGCCGCGCCGGAGTGGACCCCGGGGTCGTCCGGCCGGCCGCCGGCCTCGCGCTCGCGCCGCTCGGCGAGCTCGGTCAGCTCCTCGATCTCGCGCCCGATCCGGCCCAGCTTGGCGGCCATGATCGCCACGTAGACGACGAGCAGGAGCACGAAGACGACGTAGGCGCCGGCGACGTACTTGCCCGCCTCGTCGAGCGGCAGCGCCGGGGCGGCGGCGATCAGATCCAGAGGGCTCATCGCGTGCCTCCGGGAACGCCGCGCGGTGCGATCCGCGCGCCCACCCCGCCGGAGCCGGGCGGCGCCGGCGGCGCGCCCTCGAGCGCCCGGCGCAGGCGCGAGAGGCGTCCCGAGGTGCGCTTGGCGAGCATCTCGAAGGAGACGAGGGTGCTCCAGAGGAGGGCGAAGGCGAGCAGGCAGATCAGGAAGGTGAGCATCATGTCTCCGGGCAGGCCGCCGTTCGCGGTCGCGAACGTGCGCGGGTGGACGAGCGACTCGGCCATCCGCACGGCCATGAAGTTGAGGGGGACGAAGGCGCCCGCGGTGATCGCGAATACCGACGAGTAGCGGGCCTGGCGCTCGCGGTCGGGGATCGCGTAGCGCAGCGGGTAATAGGTGACGTAGAGGAGGAAGACGATCAGGAAGCTGACCAGGGTCGGCTCGCGCCACTCCCAGAAGTGGCCCCAGGAGGCCTTCGCCCAGAGCATCCCGCTGATCAGCACCGCGCAGCCGAAGATCACCGAGATGTGGATCGAGACGTAGGAGCGGAAGTCATGCACCGAGTCACCGGTGCGTAGATGCCGGATCCCGTGGATGCCGGCGACGATGAACCCGGCCAGGGCGACGATCGCGAGCGGCACGTGCAGGTAGAAGATCTTCTGGATGAAGCCCTGGTCTGCCTCGTTGGGCGTCCAGAAGAAGACCAGCCCGAAGCCGACCCCGATCATCAGGGCGCTCAGCGACGCGAGTAGCAGCAGGTTGGACGGCTTCATCGGTGGTCTCGGCGCAGTGGGAGCGGCTCTTGGGGGCGGCGCGTCAGTCCTCGAGCAGGTAGTCGAACACGGCCCAGCCGATCAGCAGAAAGACAAGATCGTACAAGCCGAGCACGCCGAGCCAGCTCCAGTAGCGGTCGAGGTCCGGGCCGGCCGCGGCGAGCAGGCGCGCGGCGGCGGCGGCGGTCGCGATCAGGGGCGGCAGCAGCAGCGGCAGCAGGATCAGGGGGCCGATCAGATCGCGGGCGCTGGAGTTGGTCGCGATCGGCGCGACCAGGGCGCCGAGCGCCGCGAGGGCGACGTCGAGCAGCAGCAGCACCGGGATCAGCTGCAGCAGCCCGCCGCCGTCGGCGAGGAAGAAGAGCCAGAAGACCGGCACCGCGACGAGCTCGAAGGCGACCAGGAAGACGAACAGCGCCGCGGCCTTGGCGAGGAAGAGCGCCGTGCCGTCGACCGGGGCGAGGCGGATCGCCTCCAGCCCACCCTGCTCGCGCTCGGCGACGAACAGGCGGTTGATCGCCAGCAGCGCGGCGAACAGGATCGTGATCACAAGTACCCCGGCGGCGAGGCTTCCCGCCAGCCGCGTGCGATCGAGGCCGAAGCGGAAGACGATGTAGACGGTGGTCGAGAAGATGACCATCGCCGGCACCGCCTGCCAGGTGCGGAGCTCCACGCGCAGGTCCTTGCCGAGCAGCGCCGCGATCACCGCACGGGTCGGCGGCGGCTGGACGGGGCTGGGGCTCAAGAGGGCACGCTCCGCCGCGCGCGCCGCTCGGCGTAGACGGAGTGCGCGCGCTCGGCGTCGACATCCTCGGCGGCGTCCTCGAAGGCGACCTCGCCGGAGCGCGTCAGGGCGAGCACGCGGTCGGCCTCGGCGAGCGCCGCCCCGACGTCGTGGGTGACGAGGATCCGGGTGCGGCCGGGCCCGGGGCCGAGCAGCGGCGCGATCGCCTCCGCCCCCGCCGGGTCGAGGTTGGCGAGCGGCTCGTCGAGGACGAGCAGCTCGGG
>CAZARJ010000083.1:0-1539 GCA_964487515.1 uncultured Conexibacteraceae bacterium
GGCCGCCCTGCGCCGGCTGGGGGCGGGGGACCGCGTGGAGCGGGTCGGGATGCCGCAGGTCGGGATCTCCTCGACGATGGTCCGCGAGCGGGTCGCCGCCGGGCGGTCGATCCGCTGGCTGGTCCCGGCGCCAGTCGTGGAGCTGATCGCGAGCCGGGGGCTGTACGGGGCGCCCGACGGGGGCGGAGGCGGATGAGCGGCGAGGAGCGGGCCGGCGTCGTGCTGGCGCGCCGGATCGCGGCGCTGGCGGACGAGAAGGGGGCGACGGACATCGTGGCGCTCGGCGTCGCCGACCTGGTCGGCTACACGGACGCGCTCGTGATCTGCACGGCCCGCAACGAGCGGCTCGCGAAGGCGATCCACGACGAGGTTCAGCTGCGGCTCAAGCGGGAGTCCGGGCTACTGCCGGCGCGCAGCGAGGGGCTGCCGGAGGCGCGCTGGGTCCTGCTCGACTACCTGGACTGCATCCTGCACGTCTTCGTGCCCGACACGCGGGACCAGTACCGGCTCGAGCAGCTCTGGGGGGAGGCGCCCCGGATCGAGCTCGGGCTCGCCGGCGACGAGGTCGCCGCGGAGGGCGGGGAGGACAGCGCCCCGCGCCTTGCCGAGGAGGGCTAGGGGCGCTTCGCGACTGGGTTTGGCGTCCGATGGTGGCCCTAGGGTGGGGCCATCGCTGGTGGAAGGTTCAGGAAGGTGCTTTTCGGCTACCGCCCGGCGGAGGTCGACCGGACGGTCGAGCGCCTCGAGACAGAGCTCGGGGTGACGACCGAGGAGCTGCGCGGGCGGGAGGCGCAGATCGGGCACCTGGTCGCCGAGTCGGCCGACCTGCGGGCCCGGCTCGCCGAGCGCGATCGTGAGGCGAGCGCGCTGCGCTCCGAGCTGCTCAGCGCGCGCTGGCGGGTCGACGAGGAGCTGCGCAGCCTGACCGTGATCGGCCGGCAGCTCGAGGAGCTGCGCGTGGGGGCGCGGGGAATGGCGAGCCGGATCAGGCTTCAGGCGTTGCGCGAGGCGGCGGCGCTGAGCGCCCGGACCGCCGACGCCGGGGCGCTTCTTCCCGGCGGGGAGCAGGATCGGATCCTGGATGCCCTCGAGGCGGCGATCGACCGCGTGGCGGGCGAGTGGGACGACGAGTCGTCTCCCGCGGCGGATGCCGCTGGGGAGCTGCGGACCGGCAACGGCGCTGCTCCTGCTGGTGAGGGTGCGACGGTCCCCGCCGCCAGCAACGGCAAGGGACCGCACCGGGCACGGAGGCTGGGCCGCAACAGCGTGAGCGTCGACATCGGCCCCTTCGACGACTTCTCCCAGCTGGTCCGCTTCGAAGACGCCGCGCGCGCGATCGGCGCCACCGGCGACATCTCGATCAAGCGCTTCTCCGAAGGCCGCGCGCGCATCGACGTCGCCCTGACCGAGCCCGTCGATCTCCTCCGCGAGCTCGAGGGCCGCTGCGACCTGGAGTTCCGGGTCCGCTCCAACAAAGACGACGAGATAGTCCTCGACGTCTCTGACGCGTCCTGACGCGGCGCGGCTCGGCGTCATCCG
>CAZARJ010000083.1:1639-7292 GCA_964487515.1 uncultured Conexibacteraceae bacterium
GACCTCGGGGTGGTCGTGAGGCGGCCGATGACGCCGCCTGCGGGCCTCCCGGCCCGTCAGCGGGCGGAGCCGAAGATGCGGAGCATGAAGAGGAAGAGGTTGATGAAGTCGAGGTAGAGGGAGAGGGCGCCGAGGATCGCGGCCTTGCGGGCGCCTTCACCGGCGAGCCCGCGCTCGCCGATCTCCTTGATCTTCTGCATGTCGTAGGCGGTCAGTCCGCAGAAGACGAGGATGCCCGCGAAGGTGACGAACCAGTAGAGGATCGAGTTGGCCCAGAAGAGGTTGACGACGATCCCGATGATCACCCCGATCAGCCCCATGAAGAGGATCGAGCGCAGGGTGGACAGGTCGCGCTTGGTGACGTAGCCGTAGACGGCCATGCCGCCGAACATGCCCGCGGAGGTGATGAACGCGGCGGCGATCGAGGCGCTCGTATATGCCTCGAGCACGGCGGCGAAGATGAATCCGTTCACCCCCGCGAAGAGGGCGAAGAGGAAGACCGCGGTCGTGGCGGAGATCCGGTTGATGCCGGCCGAGATCGCGACCACGAGGCCGATCATCCCCAGGAACATGAACAGGTAGGCGAGGGGATTGGCCTCGAGCCAGGCGAGCATGTCGGTGCTCGCGGCGACGTAGGCGGCGATGCCCGCCGTGAGCGCGAGGCCGAGGAACATCCAGCCGAAGACGCTGGTCACGAACGACTGGCGGGCGAGCTGCGCCTCCGCGCCGGGAAGGGTGATCGTGCCTTGCTGGTCGCTCATCGCCTGCGTCTCCTCGATCGTGTCGCCTATCACCGCACGACGAGTTCGCCGAGAATACCCGCCCGGCATCCGGATCCCTCTGCGCGAATCCGTTCCGTCCTGCCGGGATGCGAACATATGTTCGGTTGTGAAGAGCGGGGATTCGAACTGGAAGGGCAACGTTGCGGAGGCGGCAGTGCGCCTGCATGCGATGAAAGCGGGAATCGAGGTCCTCGAGCCCGTCGGTGAGCACGGCCGGTATGACCTCGCATTCGATCTCGGGGACCGGATCTGGCGGATTCAGTGCAAGTGGGCACGGCGGCGTGGTGAGGTGGTGATCGTCAATCTGCGCACCTCGTGTCATTCGGGCGCCAACGGTTATCGGCGGACGAAGTACACGCCCGCGGAGGTCGATGCGATAGCGGCCTACAGCGGAGACCTCGACCGCTGCTACCTGATCCCGATCGAACGAGTCGGCGGACGGACGGAGATCCATCTTCGGCTGAGCAGACGAAGAACAATCAGCGCGTCGCAGTACACTCCGCCGCTGATTACGAGTTCACTGGGGCTGTAGCTCAGCTGGCTAGAGCGCTGCGATGGCATCGCAGAGGTCAGGGGTTCGAATCCCCTCAGCTCCATCAGGCTCCCGAAGGGACCGAGACCGTCGGCGCAGACGCCTTCGGGCGTGGCTACGCGCGCTATCTGGAGCGGGCGGCGGCGGGGGAGAGGATCCTGATCAGCCGCCGTGGCCGCCCGATGGCGACGCTCGGCCCACCGGAGCTGGCAGGTCAGTCAGTCTTGACCGTGGCAGGCGTCGTCGGGTGAGGTCTGCTGCCGACAGCAGGTGGCGCGGGACGGATCGGATCGCGCGTGGGAGAGATGTCGCTCGAAGGCGCGGCTCTAGACTCCGCGGCCCAATGAGCGGCGACCTGAACAGCGAGCGGGGCAGCGATCCGAGCGATACCGGGAGCGGGGCGGTCTCGGCGTCGGGGGCGGCCGAGGCGCCGCCGGGGCCGGATCGCTACGACCCGGCGGCGATCGAGGCCAAGTGGCAGGAGGTCTGGGAGCGGGAGCGGACCTGGGAGGTGCCCAATCCCGGCGCGGAGGGCTTCGACGACTCACGCCCCAAGGCCTACGTGCTCGAGATGCTTCCCTACCCGTCCGGGGAGCCCCACGTCGGGCACCTGAAGTGCTACTCCGTCGGCGACGCGATCGCCCACTTCCGGCGTCGCAACGGCTACCAGGTCATCCACCCGATGGGCTACGACTCCTTCGGGCTGCCGGCCGAGAATCACGCGATCAAGACCGGTGAGCACCCGCGCGTCTCCACCGAGCGCTCGATCGCGGGCTTCCGCGAGCAGTTCCGGCGCTGGGGCGCCTCGATCGACTGGTCGCGCGAGATTGCCTCCCACACGCCCGAGTACTACCGCTGGACGCAGTGGCTCTTCCTGCGCCTGCTCGAGGCCGGCCTCGCCTACCGGGCCAACGCCCTCGTGCAGTGGTGCCCCAAGGACCAGACCGTGCTCGCCAACGAGCAGGTCATCGACGGCCGCTGCGAGCGCTGCGGCACCGAGGTCGTGCAGCGCCGCCTCGAGCAGTGGTACTTCCGGATCACCGACTACGCCGACCGCCTGCTCGCCGACTTCGACCGCCTCGACTCCTGGCCCGACCACGTGGTGACGATGCAGCGCAACTGGATCGGCCGCTCGGTCGGCGCCGAGGCCGTCTTCCGCTGTCCCGAGCCGGAGCTCGACTTCCCCGTCTTCACGACCCGCCCCGACACCCTCTTCGGCGCCACCTTCTTCGTGCTGGCGCCCGAGCACCCCGACCTCGACCGGCTGATCGAGGGGACGGGCAACGAGGCCGAGGTCCGCGCCTACGTAGACGCCGCCCTGCGCGGCTCGAGCGGGGAGCGCGGCGCCGAGGACCGGGAGAAGACCGGCGTCCGCCTCGAGCGCACCGTCGTCAACCCCGTCAACGGCGAGTCGATCCCGATGTTCGTCGCCGACTACGTGCTCATGGAGTACGGGACCGGCGCGATCATGGCCGTGCCCGCGCACGACCAGCGCGACTTCGAGTTCGCGCGCAAGTTCGGCCTCGAGATCCGCCAGGTCGTCGAGCCGCTCGACCCCGGGCAGCGCCCCGACCCGGATGCTCCGCTCGCGGAGGCGCTGACCAGCACCGCCGAGGACGTGCGCATGGTCAACTCCGGCGAGCTGGACGGGCTCTCCCCGGCGGCCGCTCAGCGCCGCATCGTCGAGCGCCTGGAGGAGTCCGGCCGCGGCAGGCCGGCGGTCAACTACCGGCTCCGCGACTGGCTGGTCTCCCGCCAGCGCTATTGGGGCTGCCCGATCCCCGTCGTGCACTGCGAGTCCTGCGGCATCGTCGCGGTGCCCGACGAGCAGCTCCCGGTCGAGCTGCCGGAGATCGACGACTACCGGCCGAAGGGCAAGAGCCCGCTGGCGGCGGCCACCGACTGGGTCGAGACCGAGTGCCCGCGCTGCGGCGGACCCGGGCGGCGGGAGACCGACACGATGGACACCTTCGTCGACTCCTCCTGGTACTTCCTGCGCTACCTCGACCCCGGCAACGAGGAGCTGCCCTTCGAGCGCTCCGTAGCCGACCACTGGATGCCGGTCGACCAGTACATCGGCGGGGTCGAGCACGCGATCCTGCACCTGATGTATGCGCGCTTCTTCAGCAAGGCGCTCGCCGACCTCGATCTGCTCGGCGTGCAGGAGCCGTTCGCCAACCTCTTCACCCAGGGCATGATCACCCGCGACGGCGCGAAGATGAGCAAGTCGCGCGGCAACGTCGTCAGCCCGGCCGAGTACGTCGACCGCTACGGCGCCGACAGCGCCCGCACCTACGTCTGCTTCATGGGACCGCCCGAGCGGGGCGGCGACTGGGTCGATGAGGGAGTGGACGGCGTGCAGCGCTTCCTGGCCCGCGTCTGGCGGCTCGCCGACGAGGTCCGCGCCGCCGGCGGGCCGGTCGCGGCGGCCGAGCTCAGCGACCGCGCGTGGCAGCGCGACGCCTCCGGCCCCGCCCGCGAGCTGCTCGGCAAGGCCCACTGGGCGATCGACAAGGCGACGCGCGACTTCGAGCGCGGCTTCCACTTCAACACCGCGATCTCCGCCGTCATGGAGCTCGTCAACGAGGCCTACCGCGAGAAGGGCGAGCTCGCCGGCGAGGTCGCCGGCGAGCGGGCGCTGGCCTTCGCCGCGGCGACCGCCGCGTCGCTGATCTTCCCCTTCGCCCCCCACCTCGGCGCCGAGGCCTGGGAGATGGTCACCGGCGGCGAGACCCGCGTCTGGGAGGAGCCCTGGCCCGCCGCCGACGAGGAGCTGCTCGGCGGCGCCGAGGTCACCCTCGTCGTGCAGGTCAACGGCAAGCTCCGCGACCGCGTGCAGGTCGCGGCCGAGGCGAGCGAGGAGGAGGCGCTGGCCGCCGCCCGGGCGAGCGAGAAGGTCGCCGCCCACCTCGACGGGCGCGAGGTCGTCAAGGAGATCGTCGTGCCCGGCAAGCTCGTCAACCTCGTCGCGCGCTGAAAGCGGCTCGAAGTGGAATATCGGGTGCCGGTTCTCGTTACGCTCGCGAGGCAAGGATGCCTCACGTTTCCCGCCTCGTCTCCCCCCGCGTCGCGCTCGCCGTGCTCGCCCTCGCGGCGCTGCTCGCCACGGTCGCTGCGACCGGCATCGCCGACGCCGGCAAGCGCGTCCAGAAGGGGCCGCCGATCCCGCGGCTGATCACGGACTCCGGCAAGAAGCACAAGGCGGCCCGCGGATCGTTCTGCTGGCGCGGCACCCGCCGAGCCATCTGCGCGGACTTCATGGATCCACTGCGCCGCGCGCCCCGCATCCGGGTTCGGCGGCGGGGCACGCTCGAGGTGCACATGCGCTACCCCGCACGGCGGGTCCGCGCCACGACCAGGGCCGGGCGAGCGGTCCGGGTCGAGCGCATCCGCCACAACCGGCGCAAGTACATCCTGACGCCCCCGCGCCCCTCCGAGCGCCGCTTTGTCGGCATCTACATGCATGCGGCTTACGATCGCGGGGAGTCCCTCTTCGGGGTCCGCGTCGGGCCGCGCGGCAAGATGCGCCGCTGACCGGCGCCGGCATCCCCTTCCATTTCGGGCCGCGATCGCCCACACCGCGGCTCGATTGTCTGCTAGAACGTCCCCGCGATGCTCGTCAGGCGCCTCTCCGACGCCGCGGTGGTCGAATTCCACCGGCTCAGCTCTCACATTCTCATGGACGCGGGAGAGCTCGGCTCGCGCCACATGACCGTCACCTGGATCGAGGTGCCGCCCGGAGCGCGCCAGGAGCTCCACTCCCACGAGGAGGCCGAGCAGGTCTACGTGGTCGTCCGCGGCACCGGCACGCTGTCGGCGACCGGAGACGCCGAGCGGCTCGAGCCGGGCGATCTGGCCCTGATCCCCCCGGCCAGCGACCACACGCTCGCCAACGAGGGCGAGGACGTCCTCGCCCTCGTCTCCGTGCAGTCGCCGGCGGTCTCGGTCGAGGAGTCCTTCGACCGGCAGACGGTCGCCGTGAGCGGCTACGACGAAGACGACGAGGACCACTGAGGGACGCCCGGGCCGGGCCGCCGCCGGCCCGCGGCCGCCGCGGCGCTGAATCGGCACAGAGAACGCGCTGAATCGTCACGCTGCGACACCCATTCGTGACCCTCCGGGCGCGACCATCGACGCATGGGAGCGGCGCCGCCGACGATCGAGCCCCCGGGGCGGCGCCGGTGAGCCGCGTTCAGCTCGCCGTCTACGTGGGGATCGGGGTTGCGCTCGTGCTGCTCGGCGTGCGCGCGGTGCGCGCCGCCGCCGACGACCCCGCCGCGCACGACGGCGCCCGGCTGGCCCAGCGACCGGTGGGCGGCGCGCGGGCCGGAGCCGCCGG
>CAZARJ010000084.1:0-4049 GCA_964487515.1 uncultured Conexibacteraceae bacterium
GAGGAGGAGGAGAAGGATCGAAGCGGCGCCCCCGGGCGCCGCTTCCTTGCGCGGGGGTGCCTGACCCAAGGTGGCATGGCGTTGTGCCGGGATATCGGCAGTAATCGACCCAGCGAGCGGGCGGCAGCTTGGTGAAGGCCGGGGAAAGGGAGCACCGGCTGAGGGGCCGATGCGGACGACGGGAGCGACGGGACTCGAACCCGCGACCTCCGGCGTGACAGGCCGGCGCTCTAACCAACTGAGCTACGCCCCCACGAGCCTGAACCATACGGCTCGGCGGGCGGCGATTATGGCACGGACCCGCGGGCGGCCGGAAGGCGCGGCGCCGATAGGGTCCCGGCGTGCGGCTGATCAGCTTCAAGAGCGAGGGCGCGGCGCGGGCGGGCGTGCTCGCGGGCGGGCGCGTGCTCGACGCCGGGACGCTGCTCGGCGGCGGCCCGCGGACGCTGCGCGAGCTGCTCGAGGCGGACGAGCTGGAGCCGCTGGCGGCGGCGGCCGGCGGCACGGACCCGGAGGCGGCCGACACGCCGCTCGCCGGGGTCGAGCTGCTGCCGCCGCTCCCCGACCCCGACAAGATCGTCTGCATCGGGCTCAACTACGCGGCGCACGCGGCCGAGGCGGGGATCGAGCCGCCGCCGGCGCCGACCTTCTTCACCAAGTACCGCAACGCGCTCGTGCCCGACGGCGCCGCGGTGCCGATCCCGGCCGCGACGAGCAAGCTCGACTTCGAGGCCGAGGTCGCCTTCGTGGTCGGCCGCACCGCGAAGGAGGTGGCGGTCGGCGACGCCCTCAGCCACATCGCCGGCTACACGCTGCTCAACGACCTCTCCGCCCGCGACCTGCAGTTTCAGACCTCGCAGTGGAACCCGGGCAAGGTCTTCGACGGGGCCGGGCCCTGCGGGCCGGCCCTCGTCACCGCCGACGAGATCGCCGACCCCGCCGCGATCGGGATCGCCCTCGACCTGAACGGCGAGCGCATGCAGGAGGCGACGACCGCCGATCTGATCTTCCCGATCCCGGAGCTGCTCGCGCACCTCTCGACCCTGATGACGCTGGTCCCCGGCGACATCGTCTCGACCGGCACCCCGGCCGGGGTCGGCAGCACGCGCAGGCCGCGCGTCTGGCTCGCGGCGGGCGACGAGCTCGTGGTCAGCTCACCGCAGCTCGGCGAGCTGCGCACGACGATCGCCTGAGGGCTCCGCCGCCCCGGGCGCGGCGGCCGCGATCCGCTCCTGGGCGCCGAAGAGCGCGATCAGCGCGTAGGGCAGCCACCAGGAGATGAAGAAGTAGAACCAGTGCATCGAGCCGGCCTGCGTGGCGATCAGCAGGGCGGCCCCGAGCGCGGCGATCTGAAGCGGGGTGCGGCGCCGCGGGATAAGGAACGCGAGCAGGCCCAGGAGGACCGCCGCCGCGCGGGTCAGATCCTGTAGCCAGCCGAGCGAGGGCGCCAGGCCCCAGACGCTGAACGGCGAGCCGCGGGAGGCCTGGTAGCCGAAGGTGCGGTCGTAGAACTCGCGCAGGCCGTCGGCGCTGACTTCGGGCAGCAGCGGGACCAGGACGATCGCCCAGACGAGGGCGAAGGCGATCGAGAAGGCGGCGGCCGAGCGGATCCGGCGCCTCCCCTCCCCGGCGGCGAACAGCGGCGCCAGCGCCAGGGGGCCGAACTTGACCGCGGCGGCGAGGCCGAGGAGCGCCCCGCGCCCGAGCGGCCGCCCGACGGCGATCAGGGTGGCGACGAGCAGGGCCGCGACGAGCGCGTCGTTGCCGCCGTTGGCGTTCAGCGCGTAGAGGGTGAACGGGCAGGCGAGCCAGGCGAAGGAGAGCGCGACGCCGAGCGCGTGACCCTCCCGCCCCGCGCGCAGCCGCCGGCCGGCAACGAGCAGCAGCAGCGCCACCGCGAGGTCGAAGACGATCGCCGCGGCGTGCGCGGCGGGCAGCGGCTCGAGGCCGCCGTGCCAGGGCCAGAGCTGCTCGAAGGGCACGTACGACAGGTAGCTGGCCGGCCCGTAGGAGTCGCCGCGATCGATCAGGGGGGTGAAATGTCCGCCGTAGACGCCCTCCCCGGAGGCGATCCGGTCGGCGCCGACGACGTTCGCGAAGCCGATGTCGATCACCTGCGAGTCGGCGAGGTTGAAGCCGATCCGGGCCGCGGCGAGCACGAGCGCCGCCACGGCGAGCCAGCGGACGGGCAGGTGCGGGATCAGCGGCCCGGCGCGGCGCGCGGGCCGCAGCCCAGCCCAGAGCAGACGCGCGAACAGGTAGGCCAGCGCCGGGTAGACGAGCGGCACCGAGAGCGTGATCTCGCCCTTGTTGAAGAAGAACAGGGAGACCGAGAAGGCGAGCAGGACGAGCAGGTCGAGGTGCAGCAGGCGGAAGGGCCGGCGGAAGTCGAAGAAGGGCGCGACGAAGAGGATGCAGAGCGGGATCCAGGCCCAGGCCTCGTTCACGTTGCCGGCCACCGCCCCCTCGTAGCCGCGCGCCAGCTTCACCTCCACCTGGTGGTCGCGCCAGGCCTCGATCACGGCGCCGGTGGCGTCGTCGACGACCGCCACCGCGACCTTCTCGCCGCCCTGGAAGTACTCGATCTGCCAGCGACCGGCGCCGCGCGTGAGCGGGCGCGGCCGCATGCGCGGGCTCTCCTCGCGCTCGGCCCGGATCGTCGGGTCGGCATCGGCGGCGGCGATCGCCTCGGCCGCGCTGAGATGGAAGCCGGGGGGCGGCCGATCGAGATCACCGACCGCCCGCAGCGGGGGGATCGGCTGATCGCCGAAGGGCGGCTGCTGAGCCGGGTCATCGGCGGCCGGATCGGGCAGCGCGATCTCGATCGAGCTCCCGTCGCTGCCCGCCGCGGGCCCGCCCCCCGGCGTCGCGAGCGCCGGCGCCGAAGCCGCGCCGGAGCAGGCCAGAAAGGCGCCGGCGAGCAGCGCGGCCAGCGTCGTCCGGGCGAATCGGGGGCGGCTCACGGACGGCATAATGAAGCCATGGGTGGCGTCGAGAGGGCCGGGGCCGCGGGGATCGCCTTCGAGCGCCGCGGGGAGGGACCGCCGCTGGTGCTGATCCACGGCCTCGGCGCGACGCGGGCGATCTGGCGCCCGCAGCTCGCGCGCCTGGCCGCCGAGCGCGACGTGATCGCCCTCGACATGCCCGGCTTCGGCGCCAGCCCCCCGCTCGCCGGCGCGGCGAGCCCGGCGGCCCTCGGCGAGGCGATCTCAGATGCCCTCGCCGGGCTCGGCGTCGAGCGGCCCCACCTGGCCGGCAACTCGCTCGGCGGCTGGGTGGCGCTCGAGATGGCGCGGGCCGGCAACGCCGCCTCGCTCTGCCTGATCTCCCCCGCCGGGCTCTGGCGCCGCACGCTCGGCCCGCGCCGGCGTGACACGCACCGCTGGGGACAGCGCCTGCGCCCCCTGGTCGCCCTCGCGGCCCGCAGCCCGCGCGCCCGGGCGGCCATGCTGCGCTCCACGGTCGGCCACCCGGACCGGATCCCGGCGGCCGAGGCGAGAGCGCTGATCGCCGCCTGGATCGCGGCGCCCGGCTACGCCGCCGCCGACGCCGAGATGCGCGCCGCCCGCTGCGCCGACCCCGGGCTCATCGACGTGCCGACGACGATCGCCTGGGGCGAGCTGGACCGCCTCGTCGGCCCGCCGAAGCCCGAGCGCCGCCCGCCCGGCACCCGCTTCATCCGCCTCGAGGGCTGCGGGCACACCCCGAACTGGGACGAGCCGGACCTCCTCGCCGACCTGATCCTCGCGGCGGGCAGGCAGGACGCAGCGATCGGCAGCGGGGTGGCGCCGGACCCCCGGCGAGGTGCGAAAACCTGCTGACTATTTGAAGATTTTCGACCCCGGGGCCCCGCGAGCGACGCCGAGCTGACGTCAGGGGCGTCAGATCAAGGAGCCGCGGTCCGAGTAGACCGTTGGTTGGTCGTGAGGACCGCGAGCGACGCCGAGCTGGCGCCCCTCCGCCCGCCAGGTCTCCTGACGAGGTGGAGGGGCGCCAGATCAAGGAGCCGCGGTCCGAGTAGACCGTTGGTTGGTCATGAGGACCGCGAG
>CAZARJ010000084.1:4149-7180 GCA_964487515.1 uncultured Conexibacteraceae bacterium
CAGATCAAGGAGCCGCGGTCCGAGTAGACCGTTGGTTGGTCATGAGGACCGCGAGCGACGCCGAGCTGGCGCCCCTCCGCCCGTCAGGTCAGGTCGAGGCCCAGCCAGACGATGGCCAGGGTCAGCAGGAAGATGACGCCGTGGAGGAAGTGGGCGCGGGGGAAGCGGAAGTGGATCAGGGTGAGGAGGATCAGCGCGCCGATCAGGGAGAGCTTGAGCTGTAGGGTGCCGCTGCTCCAGAGGGCGTAGTGGTCGGCCATGGCGATCCCGGTGGCGAAGAGGACCGAGAGCGCGATGGCGGAGCCGATCCCGAAGCGGCGGGCGGTGGCGCGGGTGCGGGCCTGGTCGGGGTTGCGGCGCTCGACGGGGACCACCACGGCGGCGAGGAAGAGCTGGCCGCCGACGAAGAAGGCCATCGAGAGCAGGTGCAGGTAAAGGACGACCTGCCAGAGGTCCTCACTCAACCGGCCGCCCCACCTTCGTCTCCGCCTCGGCGGCGGCGATCTCGGCGCCGAGGGCGGCGAGCGGCTCTGGATCGAGGCGCGACTCGATCAGCGGGAAGAGCTCGCGCTCCTCGTAGCGGACGTGGTCGTGCAGCAGCTTGGCGCCCTCCTTGAGGTCGTCGAGCCCGATCTCCCCCGCGGCGGCGCGGCGCACCACGCGGCGGATCTCCAGGTGCTCGGCGGCGAGCCGCGCGGCGTGCTCGGGCTCGGCATCCGGGTCGCCCTCGAACCAGCCCGGCAGCAGCACGTCCTCCTCGACCTCGAAGTGGCGGCGGCCCTGCTCCCGCCAGTAGGCGAGCAGCTCCTCGATCGCCTCCTCGAGGTTCTCGGCGCGGCCCAGCCGGTGGGCGAGAAAGAGCGCCTTGTGGTGGTCGTGGGCGAGGGGGGTGAGCTCGGGGCTGCGCTTCACGATGCCGATTCTCCCTCACCGGCGGCGGCCGGCGCCGAGTCGGGGTCGAGCAGCGAGATCGCCATCCCGGCGCACATCCAGGCGAAGGCGACGAGGAAGACGAAGCCGAGCACGAACTCGCCCGTCGCGTCGCGCACGGCCCCCAGCAGCAGCGGCGGGAAGAAGCCTCCCAGCCCGCCCGCGGCGCCGACGATGCCGGTCGCCGCGCCGGTCGACTTCGGGAAGAAGAGCGGGACGAGCTTGAAGACCGCCCCGCTGCCGACGCCGAGGAAGGCCGCCATGGTCAGGCAGAAGGCGGTCACCCAGCCCATCGAGGGGTCCGCCGCCTGCCAGGAGAGCCCGATCGCGTCGACCCCGACCCCGATGAAGACGAGCGCCAGGATCAGGGAGCCGCCGATCCGGTCGGCCAGCATGCCCCCCAGCGGCCGGGCCGCGGTGGCGAGGAGGGTGAAGCCGGCGGCGCGCAGGCCGGCGTCGGTGAGCGAGAGGTCGAACCAGTCGGTGAGCAGCTTGGGCAGGAACAGCGCCATCGCGACGAAGCCGCCGAAGGTGACGAAGTAGAAGAGCGAGAGCCGGTAGAGGTCCCAGCCGGAGCGCAGCACCTCGGCGTACGGCTGCCGCTTGGGCTCGCGCCCGGGCAGATCGCGGGCGATCGCCCACCAGATCGCGGCGTAGACGGCGATCACCGCCCCGAGCACCAGGCCCGCGACCTCCTGGCCGGCGGAGTCGCGGATCGCCGGCACCGAGAACGCGGCGATGGCGGTGCCGATGTTGCCGACCCCGAACACGCCGAGCGCGAAGCCCTGCCGCCGGGGGTCGGACCACTCGGCCACGAAGGGGACGCCGACCGCGAAGGTGGCCCCGGCGGCGCCGAGCAGGAACCCGGTCCCGAGGAGGGCCGCGTAGCTGGAGGCGAAGCCGACCAGCGCCGCCGCGACCGCCGAGTAGGCGAGCATGACCGCGAACACGCGCCGGCCGCCGAAGCGGTCGGTGATCAGCCCGAGCGGGATCCGCAGCACCGAGCCGAGGACGACCGGGATCGAGATCATCACCGAGGTCTGGAAGTTCGTCAGCCCGAGCTCGTCCTGGATGTCGGGTGCGATCGGGGCGAGCATCCCCCAGGCGCAGAAGGTGACCGCGAAGGCGCCCGTCGCGAGGACGAGCTGCCGGGTGGACCCGGCCCCTGCAGTCACCGGCGCTCCCCGCGCAGGGCAGGAGCCGCTTGCCGATCGCGGCGTGTAGCGTTTCGGTGCATGGCGCGCAAGCTGATCATCGGCTACGAGGACACTCCTCAGGGTCAGGACGCAGTGACTCTGGGCCGCACGCTTGCGACGATAGCCGACGCCTCCCCCATCGTGGCGGCAGTTTTCACGTGGCCGCAGGGGATGATGACCCGCGAGGACATCGATAACTCCCTAGCCGCCGAGAGCCGCGGGCTGTTCGACTGGGCGCTCGGGGAGCTGGAGGGGCTCGCGCCGGAGACGCGCGCGATCGCCGACCGCTCGATCGGACGCAGCCTCACCGAGCTCGCCGAGCGCGAGGAGGCGGTCGCGATCGTGGTCGGCTCGACCGGACGCGGGCCGCTCGGCCGGATCCTGATCGGCAGCACCGCCGACACGCTCCTGCACGGCGCCCCGTGCGCGATCGCCGTCGCGCCGCGCGGCTACGCCGAGGAGGAGGAGCACGAGCTGCGCCGCGTCGCGGTCGCCTACGACGGCTCGCCCGAAGCGGAGGCCGCCTTCAGAACCGGAGCGCACATCGCCTCCCACTACGGCTCCGAGCTGACCCTGATCGGCGTCGCCGACTACCCGAGCTACGGCTACGCGGCCGAGTGGTCGGTGCTCAACGAGGGCGAGTTCCACGACGTCGAGCGCGAGGCGCGCGAGGAGGCGCTTCAGCGCGCCGTCTCCAGCCTCCCGCCCGGGCTCCCGGCGGCCAAGCGGCTGCTGACCGGTGGCGCCGGCCGGATGCTGGCCGAGGCGAGCGTCGAGTTCGATCTGATGATCGCCGGCTCGCGCGCCTACGGCCCGGTGCGCCGCACCCTGCTCGGCAGCGCCACCCGCCACCTGATGGCGGCGGCCCGCTGCCCGGTGCTCGTCCTGCCGCGCGAGGCGGAGGG
>CAZARJ010000085.1:0-4556 GCA_964487515.1 uncultured Conexibacteraceae bacterium
CTTCACCTGAGACACACCCTGCGAGGCCTGGCCCGCGACGCCTCTGAGGTCTTCACGGACCTCGTCGAGGGCGGGCAGGAGATCCCCTACGAGATCGGCGAGCCCGAGGACGGGTTCGCGTTCTGCCAGTACCAGCCGCTGACGGCGCGCTTCGTGCGCGACAACGCCGGCGAGCTGCGCGAGCTCGACAGCTTCCGGGCCGCGACCGAGCTGCTGCGCGAGTCGGACCTGGCCGGGCCGTATCTCGAGGAGGCCGGGATCGCGCCGCCGGCCGACGCCCACGAGCGAGCGACCCTCGCCGCCACCTACTTCCTCGCCCGCCTCTGGGACGGCACCGCAGGCTTCGAGCTCGACGGCGAGCGCTTCGCCGCGGCGATCGCCGAGATCGAGGACTGCGCCGAGCCCGAGGAGGGCGAGGTCGAGGCGATCGTGCCGCTGCTCGGCTTTCAGATGCCGGCCGGCCGCCTGGAGCTGAACGGCGCCTCGATCGTGCGCGCCGACGCCGTCGACGTCCCCGCCGACGCCGCCCGTGGCGAGCGCCCCAGCGGCGCCGCCTGGGAGCCGACCTTCCTGATCAGCGCCCGCGTCTCGCTCGATCCCGACGGCGGGCTCGGCGGGGCGGGAGGGCGCGTCGCCGAGACCTTCGAGCGCGTGGTCAGCACCCTGCGGCTGTTCAAGGCCGGCGGGGTCGGGCTCGGCCCGCACGGCTGGGTCCGGGTCGCGGGCGACCGCTGGCGCCGGATCGCGACCGGCGCGGGCAAGCCGCGCGCGGGCGGATATCGCCTGACCGAGGCCGAGCTCGACGGGGTCGCGGACCTCTCGCGCGTGCTCGCGGTGCACCCGCGCCGCGTCGCCCGCCTGCGCCGTGCCCTGCTCCGCTTCGAGGCGGGCCTCGACCGGCGCGGAGCCGTCGACGCGCTCAACGACCATCTGCTCGCGCTGCGCTTCCTGCTCGAGGGCGAGGGCCCGGCCGGCGTCGGGCTGCCGATGCGCGCCGCCGCCCTCGCCGCCGGCGCCGCCGAGCGCGGCGAGGCCAAGGCGATCGTCGAGCGCGCGATCGCGGTCGAGCGCGAGCTGTGGAGCGGCGAGCCGGCCGCGGCCGACGGCTCCCCGGGCCCGGCCGAGATCTCGGCCCGGATCGAGGAGCTGCTGCGGACGATCCTGCGCCGGGCCGTCAGCGGCGAGATCGGCGCCGACCTGCGCGCCGCCGCCGACGACGCCCTGCTGAGCGAGGGCCTGGCCTTCGGCGAGGGCTCGACCGACCGCGGCGAGAGCACCGAGTGGGACCTCGATCCCATCCCCGAGCCCGATGACGAGCTGGCCCCGCACGCCGGGGAGGCCCCGGCCGGCGCCGAGCACGACCTCGCCTACGCCGACGACGACTTCAGCATGGCCGCCGAGATCGATGCGCTCCCCGGCGGGGAGGGCGAGGAGGAGATCGTGATCTCGAGGCTGGAGGAGCAGCCCACCGAGGCGATCGACATGCGGGCCCTGCTCGCCGCCGAGGAGGAGCCGGCGCCGCGCGCCGAGTCGCGGACCGGAGCCGGGCATCAGCGTCCCGCGAGGGAGGAGCAGCGCGCGCAGCGGAGCAACGTCAGCTTCATCGACCGGGTCCAGGAGGAGCCCTCCCGGGAGCCGGCGCCCGTGGCCGGGCGGCGAGAGGCGGAGACGGAGCGCGAGCAGCACGGCCCCGGATGGCTGGACGAGGTCGACGGCGACGCGACGATGGATTTCCCGGCCCGCTCCAGCCACCTGGCGGATCTGGCCAAGTCGCCCCTCGACCGCGACGAGGTCCGGGCCCGGGTGGAGTACCTCTTCCCGCGCACCGAGACCAACTGGACGGTCCGCACCAGCGGCCCGACCCGCGCCGCCTCCTAGCCGCGACCCGCCGCCGCCCGCCGCGGCACGAACCCGATTCGGCGCACGAATCCGATCAATTGAGCGCTATCGAGCGATTTAATCGGGTTCGTCGCGGACGGGTGGCCGGGACGGGGCTCGTGAGGGCGGCTCAGCCGGGCTCCCCGAGCAGGTAGGGGCCGAGGGCGAGCAGGCCCTCGAAGTCGTGCACCTCGTCGGCGAGCTCGGGGACGACGATCGGCTCCGGCCCCCCGGCCGCCGCGCGCAGCCGCGCCACCGCCTGGCGGTCGCGCTCGACCAGCGCCGCGCGGTCGGCGTGGGTGGCGAGGACCAGGGCCGCCAGGTCGGCGTCGCCCAGGGCCGCCTCCAGCTCGGCGGCGAGGACGTCGGGCCCGGTGCTCGTCCCGTCCGCGACCTGCGCGCGGTTGACGATCATCCCGCCGTAGGGCAGCTCGCCCTCGGCCAGCCTGGCGCGCAGGTGCAGGGCCTCCTCGACCTGCTCGTCGCCCGGACCGGAGACGATCAGAAACGTCGTCGACGCTGAGGAGAGCAGCTCCTCGACGCGCCGGGCCCGGGCGCTGAAGCCGTCCACCAGGCCGGCGCTGGCGGCGAAGAAGTCGGCCAGGTCGCGGATCAGGTCGATGCCGGTGAGCCGGCGCAGGACCGCGCCCGCGCCGCTCAGCCCGCGGCCCGCGAGGCGGGCGCCGATGCCCGTGGGCCGGATCAGCGGGCGCAGGGAGCGGGCCTCGAACAGCCGGCGCAGGCGGCTCGGGGCGGCGAGGAAGTCGAGCGCGTTGCGCGAGGGCGGCGTGTCGAGGACGAGGAGGTCGTAGTCGCCGCGCTCGTGCAGCTCGTGCAGGCGCTCCATGGCCATCAGCTCCTGCGAGCCGGCCAGCGTGCCCGAGATCTCGCGGTAGATCCGGTTCTCGAGCAGCCGCCGCCGGGACTCCTCGTCGGGGGCGTGCGCGGCGACGACGCCGTCGAAGGTCGCCTTGACGTCGAGCATCATCGCCCAGAGCTCGCCCTCGCCGGGGTCGATCCCGGCGCGCTCGAAGCGCTCCCGGGGCACCCGGCGCTCCTCGTTTCCGAGCGCCTCCAGCCCGAGTGAGTCGGCGAGCCGCTTGGCGGGGTCGATCGTCAGCACGCCGACCCGTCTGCCGCGCGCCGCCATCCCGGCCGCGAGCGCCGCGGCGGTGGTCGTCTTGCCAACCCCGCCGGGGCCCGCGCAGACGCAGACCGAGCTGCGCTCGAGCAGCTCCACGAGGCCATCGTTCATCGGCGCGCCCTCCGGGGGCAGGACGGCGGAGGGGGCGATGGCGCCCGCCCGGGCCGGACGCCGATCACCGCAGCCTCTCCGCCAGCCGGCGCAGCTCGGGCAGGCCGAGCCGGGGCGCGTACAGGAACGGCAGCTCGACGATCGGCGCCGAGACGGCGGCCCGCAGGCGATCGAGCTGGGCCCGCTGGGCGGCGGCCCGGTCGCTCGCCCGCAGCGCCCCCTCCAGTGCTGCCGCCGCGGCCGGCTGCGCGTCCGCGAGCGCCGCCTCGATCCGGCCTCGCTCCGCGGCCGTGAAGCGCTCCGGGTGGACCGCGTTCGCGTACAGGCGCACGAGCCGGAACGGGGGGTCGAGGGCCAGCTCGCGGTCCAGCAGCACGGTCTCGTTGACCGCCATCTCCTCGGGCGTGCTGACGACCACGACCGCCGTCTCGTCCGGGTCGGCGAGGGTGCGCTCGACGTGGGCGGCCTGGCGCGCGAGCGGGCCGGCGCGCGTCAGGTCGCGAAAGCGGGCCGGCGTGCGCAGAAAGCCGATCCCGTGCCCGGTCGCGGGCGCGTCGACGATCACCACGTCGTAGTTGCCGGCGTGCCCGGGCGCCTTGCGGCGGCGCAGCGAGAGCTCCCAGACCTTGCCCATGGTGACCATCTCCTGCAGCCCCGGCGTCGCCGCGGCGAGGTAGTTGAAGGCGGAGCTGCGCGCCATCGCGGTCGCCATCGCGCGGACCGGCATCTGCACCTCCAGGTACTCGCGGATCATCAGCTCGGGGTCGATCGAGATGCCCCACAGCCCCTCCTCGAGCTCCTGCTCGCGGAAGCCCAGCGGCGGCCGGCCGTAGAGGGCCGCGCCGCGCTCCTGGGCGGCGATCTCGCAGACGATCGCGCGCCGGCCGCGCGCCGCGGCGGCGAGCCCGAGGGCGTAGCTGACCGTCGTCTTGCCGACCCCGCCCTTGCCGGTCACGAAGAGCAGGCGCTTTTCGAGCAGATCCTCGATCGCGCCATTCTCCCAGCGCCCCGCGGGCTTGGAATCTTCCGAGCGGAGGCGCCGGCCGGGGATCCCGCGCCCCCCCGGTGGCGCAGGGCGGCCGGCGGCGGCGGGAGGGAAAGTGCGCGCGGCCGGAAGGAAACCCGGCTCTGCGGCCGAATAGGCGGACACGATGGGCTTGTTCAGCAGGAAGAGCACTGGTGGGCGCCGCGCGGACGAGGAGCCGGGCCGGGCGCGGAGCGACGAGGCCGAGCGGGACGAGGACGCCGGCGAGGACGCCGGGAGCTGGGGCCGCCAGGACTGGAACCGCACCCGCGCGGGCGAGGAGCCCGAGGCCGCTCCCGTGGCGGAGGCGCCGCGGGATCCACAGACTTCAGAGGGGTCAGGCATGTCCGATGTGAGCGAGGTCCCGCCCGGCGACGAGGCCGCCGAGGCGCCCGCGCC
>CAZARJ010000085.1:4656-7064 GCA_964487515.1 uncultured Conexibacteraceae bacterium
TGTCCGATGTGAGCGAGGTCCCGCCCGGCGACGAGGCCGCCGAGGCGCCCGCGCCACCACGCGCGGCCGAGAGCGACCCGCCAGCCGCCGCCAGCGCCGACCCGATCGCCGCCGAGCTGCGCGACCTCGAGGAGCGGGCGGTTCCCGAGCGTTCCCCCGGGGCCGGGGACGACGGCGCGCCGGGCGGCCTGGGCAAGGACGAGCTGCGCCGGGCCGTGCGCGGCGGGGGCGAGCAGTCCGCCGCCGACGACGAGGACGAGGGCCGTCGCTCCGCCGCCGATCTGATGGGGCCGAACCCGAGGCGCCGGCATCCCTTCCAGCCCGACGTCGTCGAGCCGCCCGCCGAGCGGCGCATGAGGGTCTTCGCCTTCGCCAACCAGAAGGGCGGCGTCGCGAAGACGACCACGACCCTGAACCTCGCGGTCGCCCTCTCGGAGTCCGGCCACCGGGTGCTCTGCGTGGACCTCGACCCGCAGGGGAACCTGACGATGAGCCAGGGGATCGACCCCGACACCGTCGAGCGCAGCCTCTACCACGTGCTGGTCGAGCGCCTCCCGATCAAGGAGATCATCGAGCACCGCGAGGTCGACATCGCGGTCGCCTCGATCGACCTGGCCGGGGCCGAGATCGCGATGAGCACCCAGATCGGGCGCGAGCGCTCCCTGCAGAAGGCGCTGGCCGCGGTCGCCGACGAGTACGACTTCGTCTGCATCGACACCCCGCCCAGCCTCGGGCTGCTGACCATCAACGCGCTCACCGCGGCCGACAAGGTGATCGTCCCGGTCCAGTGCGAGTACCTGTCGATGCGCGGCCTCGTGCAGCTTCAGAACACGCTCGAGATGATCCGCGAGAACCTGAACCCCGACGTCCAGATCGAGGGCATCCTGCCGACGATGCTCGACACGCGGACGATCCACGCCAAGGAGGCGGTCGAGATCCTCGAGGAGAACTTCGGGGAGCTGGTCTTCAAGTCGCGGATCCGCAAGGCGATCAAGTTCGCGGAGGCCCCGGTGAAAGGCAGCTCCGTCCTCAAGTACGATCCGCGTAGCAACGCGGCTCAGTGCTACAGAGATCTGGCGGAGGAGGTCCTAACCGATGGCGCGACGTAAGCGGGCAAGCATGCGCGAGGGGCCCCTCGCCGATCTCTTCCGCTCCACCGAGGCACCAGACGATCCACCCGAGCCCCCGGCCCGCCCCGAGGGCGGCCGCGAGCGGCGCGAGAGGGCTTCGCGTGAGCGGCGCGAGCAGGATCCGCGATCCCGCGAGCCCGAGGCCGAGCCGCCCGCCGAGCAGGCGGCCCCGCGCGAGCGCCCGGCGGCGAAGCCGAGCGCCGATACCGGCCTGCCGTCGGCGTCCGCGAAGCCGGCCAAGGACCGCCTGCGCGACGTCTTCAGCGGCGACGCCGCCGACCGCGAGCCGGCCTACGGCCGCGGCGGCGACCCGCACCGCACCCCGGCCACCGCGACCCCGGAGATCAACGACCCGGTGATCCGCGTCGTCGGGGTCGGCGGCGGCGGCGTCAACGCGGTCAACCGGATGGTCGAGGCCGGGATCGGCGGGGTCGAGTTCATGGCCGTCAACACCGACCTGCAGTCGCTGCAGCAGAGCGCCGCCGACCTCACCGTCCACATCGGCGGCGGGGTCACCCGGGGGCTCGGCTCCGGCTCCGACCCCGAGCTCGGCTACCGGGCCGCGTTCGAGGAGCAGGACCGGATCAAGCGCATGCTCAAGGGCTCCGACATGGTCTTCGTCGCCGCCGGCGCCGGCGGCGGGACGGGCACCGGGGCGGCGCCGGTGATCGCCCGCCTGGCCCGCGACGTGGGCGCGCTCACGGTCGGCATCGTCACGCGGCCGTTCGGCTTCGAGGGTACGCGGCGGGCCAAGCAGGCCGACCGCGGGATCGACGCGCTCGCGGGCGAGGTCGACACCCTTATCGTGGTCCCCAACGAGCGCCTGCTCAACGTCCTGGAGCGCAACACCTCGATGATCGAGGCGTTCCGGGTCGCCGACGACGTGCTGCGCCAGGGCGTGCAGGGCATCTCCGACCTGATCACCCTGCCGGCGCTGATCAACCTCGACTTCGCCGACGTGCGCACGACGATGCGCGACGCCGGGCCCGCCCTGCTCGGGATCGGCATGGGCACCGGCGACACGCGCGCCAGCTTCGCCGCCGAGCGGGCGATCTCCTCGCCGCTGCTGGAGACCTCGATCGAGGGCGCCCGCTCGATCCTGCTCTCGATCACCGGCGGAGCGGACCTCTCGCTGATCGAGATCTCCGAGGCGGCGCGGGTGATCCAGGAGGCCGCCCATCCCGAGGCGCACATCATCTTCGGCGCCAACGTCGACGACTCGCTCGACGAGCAGATCTGGGTGACCGTGATCGCGACCCGCTTCGACGCCCGCGGCCG
>CAZARJ010000086.1:0-6968 GCA_964487515.1 uncultured Conexibacteraceae bacterium
CCACCGAACTTGCCGAAACCCGTGCAATGGCCGGAAAAGTGCAAGCTCGGCGCTCAGCCTGCTCGCCCCACACCACCGAACTTGCCGAAACCGGTGCTATGGCCGGAGAAGTGCAAGCTCGGCGCTCAGGATCGATCGCCGATCCCCCTTCCACTCAAGGGCGGGTTGCGCGCCGAGGAGAGCGTCTCAGCCCTTCTTCGCGCGGCTCGGCTGGACCCGCTTCGGCTCGCCCTTCTGCTTGCGGAAGTGGGGCGGCCAGGGGGCGTCGCCGAGCCCCTTCTCCTCGTCCTCGGCGGCGAGGGCGAGGAGCTGCTCGAGGCTCCCGGCGTGCTCGTCGATCGCCGCGGCGGGGTCACCGTGCTCTTGCAGTCGCTCCGGGACCGAGCGCAGCGTCAGCGCCGCGGGGTCGACCTCCGGCACCTCGTCCCACTCCAGCGGGCAGCTCACCCTGGCGTCGGGGACGGGCCGCACCGAGTAGGCCGAGGCGACGGTCCGGTCGCGGGCGTTCTGGTTGTAGTCGACGAAGACCCCGTGCCGCTCCTCCTTCCACCACTTGCTCGTCGCCAGCTTCGGGACCCGGCGCTCGACCTCGCGCGCCAGAGCGAGCGCGGCGCGGCGCACGCCGTCGAAGTCCCACTCGGGCCTGATCCGCACGTTGACGTGCATCCCGCGGCTGCCGCTCGTCTTCGGGAAGCCGACCAGCCCGTGGTCGCCGAGCACGTCGCCGACGACCATCGCCACCCGCCGCACGTCGTCGAAGCTCGCCTCCGGCGTCGGGTCGAGGTCGACGCGCAGCTCGTCGGGATGGTCGAGGTCGGGCCGCCGGCAGGGCCACGGGTTGAAGTCGATCACGCCCAGGTTCACGGCCCAGACGAGATGAGCCGCGTCGTTGGCGCACAGCTCCCGCGCCGAGCGCCCGCTGGGGAAGTGGACGGTCGCGGTCTGCAGCCAGTCCGGCGCCCCCTTGGGGACCCGCTTCTGGAAGAAGGCGTCGCCGCCCGCCCCGTCCACGAAGCGCTTCAGCGTCCCGGGCCGGTCGCGCAGGTGGATCAGCGCCGCGTCCGCCACCTCCAGGTAGTACTCCGCCAGCTCCCGCTTGGTGATCGGCGGCTCGGCCTCGGCGAAGAAGACCTTGTCCGGGCTCGACATCCGCACCTCCCGGCCCGCCGCCTCGATCATGACCGGCTCAGCCATCGAGTTGAGGATAGAGCCGACCGGCCCGCCGGCCACTGGGGATAGTCAGGCCGGTATCCCGTCGCGGATCTCCCCAGTAGGGCGGCGCGGCACGAGCGATCGGCGTAAGCCGGGCCGACCCCGCCTACTGGGCCGAGTTGCGCCGGTATCCCGGCGTAGGTCTCCTCAGTGGGCGCGGGGGGCCCGAGAGGATCGGTTGCCGCCTCAGTCGGGGATCTCGTGGATCTCGAACAGGTTCGTGCCCAGGCTCTGGCCGGGGAGGCCGGCGGTGACGACGATCAGCTCGCCGGGCTTCGCGATCCCCTCGCGGCGGGCGATGATCGCGCTGTCGCTGAGCAGGTCGCGCAGGTCACCCCACTGCTCGCGCAGGACGCTGCGGACCCCGAAGAGCAGGTTGAGGCGCCGCACGGTCTCGATCCGGGGGGAGATCGCCAGCACCGGCACCTCCGGGCGCAGCGCGGAGACCAGTCGCGCGGTACGGCCGCTCTGGGTCGGCACCACGATCGCCGCCAGGCCGAGCCGATAGGTGGCCGCGACCGCGCCCTGGGCGACCGCCGCCGAGACCTCGCCGCCGACCTCGACCCGGTTGATCAGCCAGTCGCCGTAGGGGAGGTCGCTCTCGGTCGCGCGGGCGATCCGGTCCATGGTCGCGACCGCCTCGACCGGGTGCTCGCCGACCGCCGTCTCCTCGGACAGCATGACCGCGTCGGTGCCGTCGTAGATCGCGTTCGCCACGTCGGTGGCCTCCGCGCGCGTGGGGCGGTCGCTGCTCACCATCGAGGCGAGCATCTGCGTCGCGGTGATCGCGGGCTTCGACTGCTTGCCGGCCAGTCCGATGAGCCGCTTCTGGGTGGCCGGCACGACCTCGATCGGCAGCTCGATCCCGAGATCGCCGCGCGCCACCATGATCCCGCTCGTCGCCGCGGCGACGATCGCCTCCGCGTCCTCGGTCGCCTGCGGCTTCTCGATCTTGGCGATCAGCGGGATGTCGGAGTCCTGCTCGTCGAGCCGCTCCCGCACCGGCACCAGATCGGCGGCGGAACGCACGAAGGAGACTGCGAGCAGGTCGATCTCCTGCTGCACAGCGAAGTCGACCCAGCCCATGTCGTCGGCGCCGGTCACCGGCATGTCGGAGCGGTTGCGGGGCAGGTTCACCCCCTGATGGGAGGCCACCCGCCCGCCGGACTCGACCTCGCACCCGATCGCGTTCTCGCCGACCTCGAGCGCGCGCAGGCGCACGCGCCCGTCGGCGAGGAAGATCGGGTCCCCTGCCTCGACCGCCTGCGGCAGCCCCGCCCAGCCGACCGAGAGCCGGTCGGCCGTGCCCAGCGCCTCGCCGTTGGTGCTCAGGACCAGCTCGGCGCCGTCCTCGAGCGTGACGACCCCGTCCTCGACCTCGTCCAGGCGCAGCTTCGGGCCCGGCAGGTCGCCGAGCACCCCGACCCACTTGCCCATCAGCTCGCCCGCCGCGCGGATCCGCTCGACGGTGCGGGCGTGGCTGGCCTCGTCGCCGTGGGAGAAGTTGAGGCGGAAGACGTCGGCGCCCGCGGAGATCAGGCGCTCGAGCGTCTTCGCCGAGTCGGAGGCGGGCCCGACCGTGGCGACGATCTTGGTTCGTCGGTGATTGGCCATCAGGTTCCCTTCGCCGTCTCGTCCTCGCCGCCTGCCGGGGCGATGCGCGTCGGCGCCTCGTGCGGGTCCGCCCCGGGCGCGGGCGGAGGTGGCTCCGCGCGCTCACCCGCCCCGGGCGCGGCCCGGGTCGGCGCCTTGTGCGGGCCGGCCTCCGGCGCCTCGTGGGGGCCGGCCTCCGGCGCCGGCGAGTTGCGGCGCCGGTGGACCGCCTCCGGCATCGGCGCCCGGGCCGATCCGGCCCGCCCGTCCCCGTCCCCACCCTCGCCCGGGGGCAGCTCGAGGCTCTGTATATAGGGCATGCGCCAGAGCGCGCTGGCGACGACGAGCCCGGCCGCGACCGACGCCAGGCAGAGGAACCACTGCGAGGCGGAGAGCAGCTCGAGGTCGAAGAAGTCGCGCAGCGGCTCGGCGGCGAGGATCAGCGCGAAGAGAGCCCCGAGACCGGAGATCATCGCCAGCATGTAGCTCTGGATCGAGATGTGCTCGCGGCCGGGACCGCGCTCCAGCAGCAGGATGAACGCCAGCCCGAGCACGATCAGGGTCGTCGTCGCGGCGGTCCGGCCCTCGTTCAGGCTGCCGCCGAAGAGCCCGTCCACGAGCCCGAAGACGAGCAGCGAGCCCGCCCCGATCCCGATCCCGGCCGGCAGCGCGAAGGCGGCCAGCGCGCGCAGCAGCCGGCCCCGGTAGAGCGGGCCCTCGCTCGGCGCCAGCGCGAGCACGAAGGAGGGGATGCCGATCGTCAGCAGCGCCGCGACGGTGAGCTGGCGGGGCAGGAAGGGGAAGGGGAAGCCGATCACCGCCTGGGCCAGGATCAGCACCCCCGCGTAGGTCGACTTGGTCAGATACAGGCGCCCGAGCCGGTGGATGTTGCGGGCGATCCGGCGGCCCTCGGCGATCGCG
The DNA here is from genome assembly GCA_964487515.1 of uncultured Conexibacteraceae bacterium. Taxonomy (GTDB): domain Bacteria; phylum Actinomycetota; class Thermoleophilia; order Solirubrobacterales; family 70-9; genus RHKX01. The sequence goes on from CAZARJ010000086.1 coordinate 3,727, forward strand.
CGCGGGAGCATCGAGAACTGGTCGTCGAGCAGCACGATGTCGGCGATCCCCTTGGTGATCTGGCTGCCCGAGCCCATCGCGACCGCGAGCCGCGCCCGCTTCAGCGCCGGGACGTCGTTGACGCCGTCGCCGATCATCGCCGTGAAGCGCCCGGCGTCGGCCAGCGCCCCGACCAGCGCCTTCTTCTGGTCCGGCGTGATCCGGCAGAAGATCGTGTTCTCGGTCGCCGCGCGGGCGAGCTCGCCCGGGTCCTCGGGCAGATCCGGGCCCTCGATCACGCGAGCGCCTGCCGGTACGCCGAGCGCCGCGGCGGCCGCGGTCACGGTCTGGGCCGCGTCGCCGGAGATCAGCTTCAGGTCGACGTCCTCCCGGCGCAGGAAGTCGATCGTCTCCGCCGCGTCCGGCCGCAGCGTCTCCTCGAGCACGACCAGAGCCCGGGGCTCGAGCGGTGGCGGCGGCGCGGAGCCCGGATCGCCGGGGAGCGGGCCCCGTGCCTCGGCGAAGGCGATCACGCGGCGCCCCGCCGCCGACTCCTCCTCCAGCCGGCTCTGCAGCGACCCGGGCAGGCTCAACGCCCCGGTCCCGATCAGGACGTCGGGCGCGCCGATCACGAAGCTGCGCTCCCCGCGCCCGTCGCGCTCGTCGGCGCCGGCGATGGTCAGCCCGCTCCACTTCCAGCGCGAGGAGAAGGGCACCTCGGCGGAGACCCGCCCGGGCCGCCCGGGGAAGGCCTCGGCGATCGTCTCCAGGGTCCGGTTGCGCTCCCCCGCCGAGGCCGCGAAACGGGCGAGATCGCGCTCGGCCGCCGCGGCGCCGCCCGGATCCGCGCTCACAACCCCGATCAGCTCCAGGGTGCCGTCGGTCAGCGTCCCGGTCTTGTCCACGCAGACCGTGTCCACGGCCGCCAGCGCCTCGGTGGCGCTCATCTGCTGGACCAGCGTCCGCTGCCGCGCCAGGCGCATCGCCGCCACCGCGAGGGTGACGCTCATCAGCAGCACCAGGCCCTCGGGGACGAGCGTCACCAGGCCCGCTGTCGCGCTCTGCGCGGCCTCCGTGAAGTCGACGCCGCGCACGCTGAAGCCGACCAGCATCACGATCGCCAGCGGGACGAGGACGATCGAGGTCGCCCACAGGACCCGGTTGACCTCCTCCTGGAGGGGGGAGGGGGGATGGCGGAACGCCTTCGCCTCGCCCGCGACCTTGGCCGCGTAGGAGTCCTCGCGGACCGCGTCGAGCTCGTAATGCCCGGACCCGGAGACGCAGTAGGCCCCCGACAGCATGCGATCGCCGGCCCGCTTGGCGATCCCGTCTGCCTCGCCGGTGAGCAGCGACTCGTCCACGGTCAGCCCGCGCGAGTCGATCACCTCGCCGTCGGCGACGAGCTGATCGCCGGGCTCGACCCGGACCACGTCCCCGGGGACGAGCTCGTCGCCCGTCAGCTCGATCGGCTCCCCGTCCCGGATCGCCTGCGCGCGCGGCGCGACCAGCAGGGCCAGCTCGTCGAGCGTCTCCTTGGCCTTGATCTCCTGCCGGATCCCGATCGCGGAGTTGACGATCGCGATCAGCCCGAAGAGCGCGTCCGCGAACAGGCCCTGGCTCAGGATCAGGATGAAGAAGACGAGGATGATCCCGTTGAAGAGCGTGAAGACGTTGGCCGCCACGATCGAGGCGACCGAGCGCGTGCCCTCGCTCTCGCTGGGCCCGAGCTGCCGCAGGCGCCGCTGCGCCTCGGCCGAGCTCAGGCCGAGCTGCTGCTTGCTCCCTTCCAAGGCGCTCATTCATACACAGGATGGCGGGGCCGCCCCCCGAACCACGCCCGGCCGCCGGTGGCGCGCCCGCCCCGGGCTCGACGAACCCGATCTTTTCGTCGTCTGGCGATGAAAAAGTCGGGTTCGTGCGACGCCGCCCGCCCGCGGGGCGGGGGAAAGGTGGCTCCGTCCCGTGTAGGCTGCCCCGCGCATGGCGCCGAAGCTGGGGATCAATCTGGGCTACTGGGGGATCGGGCCCCAGGGCGAGGCCGCGCTCGAGGAGGTGCGCGCCGCCGAGGCCGCGGGCTTCGAGTCCGTATGGGTGGCCGAGAGCTACGGCTCCGACGTCGTCTCCGTCCTCGCCTGGCTCGCCGCGCAGACCGAGACGATCAAGCTCGGCGCCGCGATCATGCAGGTGCCCGCGCGCCCGCCGGCCGCCGCCGCGATGGCCGGCGCGTCGATCGACATGCTCTCCGGCGGCCGCTTCATGTTCGGCTTCGGCCCCTCCGGCCCGCAGGTCTCGGAGGGCTGGTACGGCGTCCCGTACGCGAAGCCGTGGGGCCGCACGCGCGAGTACATCGAGATCGTGCGCGCGATCATCGCCCGCGAGGGCAAGCTCGAGCACAAGGGCGTCCACTACCAGCTGCCGATCGAGGGGGGCACCGGCCAGGGCAAGCCGCTGAAGCTCAACTTCCACCCGCTGCGCAACGAGATCCCGATCTTCGTCGGCGCGATCGGCCGCAAGTCGGTCGAGATGGCGGCGGAGATCTGCGATGGCTGGATCCCGATCTTCTTCAGCGCCGACGCGTTCGAGTCGACCTGGGGCGAGCACCTCGAGGCGGGCTTCGCCAAGGGCGGCCGGACCCGCGCCGACCTCGAGATCAGCCCCTCGATCCAGGTCGCGATCGACGGCGATCTGGAGGCGGCCCGCAACGTCGTCAAGGGCGGGCTGCTGCTCTACCTCGGCGGCATGGGCAGCCGGAAGACGAACTTCTACGTCGACCTCGCCGGTCGCTTCGGATTCGAGGAGGCGGCGAACGAGGTCCAGTCGCTGTTCCTCGACGGCAAGCGCGACGAGGCCTACGCCGCGATCCCCGACGAGCTCGTCGACGCGACCTCGCTGGTCGGCAGCGAGGCCGACGTCGCCGAGCGGGTCAAGCGCTTCACCGAGGTCGGCATCGACCGCCTGATCGCCTCCCCGGTCCACATCGATCCCACCCAGCGCCGCCACACCCTCGAGCGCCTCGCCGCGATCGTCGGCGCCTGAGCTCCCGGGCGGGTCGGGCGGGACGAAGCGACGCCTCCGAGGGCCGCTCGGATACATTCCCCGACCGCGATGAGGATCGGAGTCCCCAAAGAGACCGTCGCCGGCGAGCGCCGCGTCGCGCTGATCCCCGAGACGGTCAAGTCCCTGACCGGCAAGGGCCTCGACGTCACGGTCGAGTCCGGGGCCGGCGTCGAGGCCGGGCACCCGGACGAGCAGTACGCCGAGGC
>CAZARJ010000087.1:0-6921 GCA_964487515.1 uncultured Conexibacteraceae bacterium
GTCTCCGCCCGCCGCCGTCTCGCGCGCCGGGTGGGCCTCGGCGCGGCCGGGCTCGCCGGCGCCGGGCTGACCTACCTCGCCGCGCGCCGGATCGGCTTCGACAACGTGCTCGCCAGCGCCCTGCGCTCGAACCTCGCCTGGGTGCTGGTCGCGACCGCGCTCATGTGCCTGTCGATGTTCTTCCGCGCCGCCGCCTGGCATCTGGCCGCCCGGGCGGCGCTGCCCGCCGCGCGCCTGCGGCGGCGCGACTTCACCTCGGCGACGATGATCGGCGTGCTGATGTCGGCGACCCTGCCCGCGCGGCTCGGCGAGCCGGCGCGGGCGATGATCCTGGCGCGCCGCATCGGCCGCTTCCGGGAGACGTTCCCGGTCCTGCTCGGGACGCTCGTCTCCCAGACCGTGCTCAACATCGTCGCCCTGGTGATCCTCGGGGCGATCATCATCAGCTCGACCGGCCTCTTCCACAGCAGCTCCGAGCACCTCTTCCTGGTCAGCCTGGCGCCCGCGCTGCTGCTCATCGCCGTGATCGCCGCCCCGGCCCTGGTGCGGCGCTCGGGTTCGGGGAGGGTCGCCCGTCTGGCGCGGATGGCGCGCGACGCGCTGATCCGGGTGCGCAGCGGGCTGGCCGTCTTCCGCGACCTGCGGCGCGGGCCCCTGGCCGCGGGCGCCCAGCTCGGTGCCTGGGCGATCCAGGTCGCGGCCTGCTACGCGCTCGCGGTCGCCATGGGCCTCGACGAGCGCGTCGGCATCGCCGGCGCCGCCGCGGTGCTGTTCGCCGTCAACGTGACCGCGGTCGTCCCCGCCACCCCCTCCAACATCGGCATCTTCCAGCTCGCCGTGATCAGCGTGCTCAGCACGGGCTACGGGATCGGGGCCGCCGACGCGCTCGCCTACGGCGTGATCCTGCAGGCGGTCGAGATCGCGACCGCGGTCGGCCTCGGGCTGCCGGCCCTGGTGCGCGAGGGGATGAGCTGGTCGGACGTCCGCGTGCGCGCGCTCGGAGCCGCCCCGGTGCAGCTACAGCCGATCCACGAGGACCGGGTCCGCAACCGCGCGCTCGGTTGAGCGGCGGCATCGGGCACGGTTCCCGGGGCGCCGCCCCGCTATCGTTGGCGGCGCAACCATCCAGAGCGGCTGAGGGACCCGGACCTGCGATGCCGCCGCAACCGACAGGGCTGCGGGAGGACCGTACCCCGCACGGTGCGACAGCCGGGAACGATGGAGGTCTCAGACGGTGAGCAACTCAGGACGCGACATCCTCGCTGCGGCGCGCGAGCGGATCGTCGTCTTCGACGGCGGCATGGGGGCGACCCTGGAGCGCCACGACCTCAGCTCCGAGGACTACGGCGGGCTGGCGGGGAAGTGCCATGAGGCGCTCGTCCTGCACCGGCCCGATGTGATCGCGGGCGTGCACGAGTCGATGCTCGCCGCCGGGGCCGAGGTGCTGGAGACGGACTCCTTCCAGGGCTCGCGGCTGAAGCTCGGCGAGTGGGGGCTCGGGGACCGCACGGTCGAGATCAACCGGCGCGCCGCCGAGATCGCCCGCGAGGCGGCGGGCCCGGAACGCTTCGTCGCCGGCTCGATCGGCCCGACCGGGTTCCTTCCCGCCAGCGACGACCCGACCCTGGGCGATATCGCCTTCGGCACCCTGGTCGAGGTCTTCGACGAGCAGGCGGGGGCGCTGATCGAGGGCGGCGCCGACCTGCTCACGATCGAGACGGCGCAGGACATCCTCGAGGTCAAGGCCGCCGTGATCGGTGCGCGCGAGGCGTTCGGGCGCACCGGGCGCGAGGTCCCGATCCAGGTTTCGGTCTCGCTGCTCCCCAACGGCGGGAAGATGCTGCTCGGCACCGACATCGAGGCCGTGCTGGCGATCCTCGAGGGGCTGCGGGTGGACATCGTCGGCCTCAACTGCTCGACCGGGCCCGAGGACATGCGGGACGCGATCCGCTACCTGGGCGAGCACGCGCCGATGCCCGTGCACTGCATCCCGAACGCGGGGCTGCCCCTGCAGGGGCAGGATGGGGAGACGATCTTCCCCGAGACGCCGGAGGCGATCGCGTCGGTGCTGGGCGAGTTCGCCGAGCGGCACGGGGTCGGGATCGTCGGCGGCTGCTGCGGTACGACGCCCGAGCACATCGAGGCGATCGCGGCCCGCGTCGCCGGGATCGAGCCGCGGCCGCGCCCCGCCCCGGGCTCGCCGCGGCTGGCCGGGATGATGGGGGCCGTCGACCTGGTGCAGGAGCCGGCCCCGACGCTCGTGGGCGAGCGCGTCAACTCGCAGGGCTCCCGCAAGGCGAAGGAGATGCTGCTCGCCGACGACTACGACGGACTCGTCGCCGTCGCGGAGGATCAGGTGAACGGGGGCGCGCACGTGCTGGACGTCTGCGTGGCCCTGACCGAGCGCTCCGACGAGGACGTCCAGATGGCGGAGACCGTGAGCCGCATCTCGCTCACCCAGCCGGCTCCGATCCAGGTCGACTCCACCGAGCCCGAGGTGATCGAGGCGGCGCTGGAGCGGATCCCCGGCCGCCCGATCGTCAACTCCGTCAATCTCGAGGCGGGCCGGGCGAAGCTCGACCGCGTGGTGCCGCTGGCGATCCGCCACGGCGCCGCCCTGATCGCGCTCACCATCGACGAGGAGGGGATGGCGAAGACGGCCGCGCGCAAGGTCGAGGTGGCGCGTGAGATCCACCGCCTCGCCTGCGTCGAGCACGGCCTCGACCCCGAGCTGTTGATCTTCGACGCGCTCACCTTCACGCTCACCACCGGCGACGAGGAGTGGCGCCCCTCCGCGGTGGAGACGATCGAGGGGATCCGGGCGATCAAGGAGGCGCTGCCGGGCGTCAAGGCGTCGCTGGGCGTCTCCAACGTGTCGTTCGGGGTCTCGCCCGGCGCGCGCGCGGTGCTCAACTCGGTCTTCCTGCACCACTGCGTGCAGGCGGGCCTCGACCTGGCGATGGTCAACCCGAACCACATCACCCCCTACGGGGAGATCCCGGAGCAGGAGCGCGAGCTCGCCGACGCGCTCGTCTTCAACCGCTCCGAGGACGCCCTCGAACGGTTCATCGCGCACTTCGAGAGCAAGGGGGAGGAGGAGGCCGAGGAGGAGGCCGACCCGACCGCGGGCATGGAGCCCGAGGAGGCGCTCCACTACATGATCCTGCGCCGCAAGAAGGAGGGGGTGGAGGAGTGGATCGACCGCGCGGTGGAGAAGCTCGGCGCGGTCCCGACGCTCAACGACGTGCTGCTGCCGGCGATGAAGGAGGTCGGCGACAAGTTCGGCGCCGGGGAGCTGATCCTGCCCTTCGTGCTCCAGTCGGCGGAGGTGATGAAGCGCGCCGTCGCCCGGCTCGAGAACTACCTCGACAAGATCGAGGGCCACACGAAGGGCACGGTGGTGGTGGCGACCGTGTTCGGCGACGTGCACGACATCGGCAAGTCGCTGGTCAACACGATCCTGACCAACAACGGCTACACGGTCGTCGACCTCGGCAAGCAGGTCCCGATCGAGCGCATCATCGAGGCCGCGGTCAGCCACGAGGCGGACGCGATCGGGCTCTCGGCGCTGCTCGTCTCGACCTCCAAGCAGATGCCCGCCTGCATCGGCGAGCTGCACGAGCGCGGGCTCGGCTTCCCGGTCCTGATCGGCGGCGCCGCGATCAACCGCGATTTCGGCCGCCGGGCGCTCTATCCGCACGGCCGCGACTCCGACGACATCTACGAGCCCGGCGTCTTCTACTGCCGGGACGCCTTCGTCGGCCTCGACACGGTCGACAAGCTGGTCGATCCCGACGCGCGCGCGGCGCTGGTCGCGAAGATCCGCGACGAGGCGCGCGCGCTGCGCGAGAAGCCGGTCGCCGCCGACGACGCGCCGCCGACCACGGACTCCTCCGTGCGCTCCGCCGCCCGGACCGACGTGCCGATCCCCGAGCCTCCCTTCTGGGGCGTGCGGGAGCTGGTGCCCGACCTCGATCGCGTCTTCCCCTACCTGGACCGCCACGTGCTCTTCAAGCTGCACTGGGGCGGACGGGGCGTCAAGGGCGAGGCGTGGCGCCGCCTGGTCGAGGGCGACGGCGAGCAGGAAGGCTTCGCACCGCGGCTGGAGCGCATGTGGCGCGAGCAGGACTACCTGCGTCCCCGGGCCCGCTACGGCTATTTCCCCTGCAACGCGGACGGGAACGAGCTGGTCGTGTTCGATCCCGAGGATCCGGAGCGCGAGCTCGAGCGGCTCGTCTTCCCGCGCCAGCCCAAGCATGACCGGATCTGTCTCACCGACTTCTTCCGCCCCCTGGACTCCGGCGAGCGGGACGTGGTCGCGCTGCAGGGCGTCACCGCCGGCTCGGAGGTCACCCCGCTGCTTGATCGCCTGCACGCCGACGGCGAGTTCGCCGAGCAGCTCTTCGTGCACGGGATCGGGGTGCAGACGGCCGAGGGCATGGCCGAGTGGCTGCACGCCGAGGTGCGCGCGCAGCTCGGGATCGAGCCCGGTCAGGGGCGGCGCTACTCGTGGGGCTACCCGGCCTGCCCGGAGCAGTCCGAGCACGAGAAGGTCTGGCGGCTGCTGGAGCTGGATCGGATCGGGATGGGGCTCTCCGGCGGCTACGCGGTCGACCCTGAGCAGTCGACGGTCGCGATCATCGCCCACCATCCGCAGGCGGTCTACTTCGGGATGAAGTCGGGCTTCATCCCGGAGGGGCTACAGCCGGACGAGCTGATCGCCGGCACCGAGCGCGGCGGCGCGCTGCCCGCGGAGGCCGACCCGGAGGGGGACGGCACGGTCGACGCCGAGGTGACGGAGCCGCGCCAGGCAGTGCCGGGACCGGTTTCCTGAATCCTGATCCCCGCCGCCGCTTACGGGTTCGCGTTCGGGGGTAGGATCTCTGGGCCGGGGCCGGCGCGACGAGCGCGCTGCAGCGGCGACATACGGTGGTTTCCCGAACTGGAGGTGCGCTGACGATGGCTGGTGAACGAGGCTCGATGGACATCTTCGCCGAGGAGAATCGCGAGGCCCGGGAGAAGCTCGTGGAGATGCTCGAGAAGGCCTACTGGATGGAGATCGAGACGGTGATGAGCTACATCACCAACTCCGTCAACCCCGACGGCGTGCGCGCGCAGGAGATAAAGCAGTCGCTCGCCGACGACATCCAGGAGGAGCTCGGGCACGCGCAGGATTTCGCGGCCCGGATCAAGGAGCTCTACGGGGTCGTCCCCGGCTCGGAGAAGTTCAAGGCCGAGATGTCGTTCCTGCAGCCGCCGCGCGAGCAGACCGACATCACGCACGTGATCCGCGGCGTGATCGAGGCCGAGGCGGGGGCGATCTCGTACTACAACGAGATCATCGACTACGCCTCCGAGGTCGACCCCGTGACCGAGGACATGATGATCGCGATCCTCCGCGACGAGCAGAGCCACATGCGCGAGTTCGAGGGCTTCCTGCGCGAGTACGAGGCCGAGGGCCGCGCGTAGCGGTCCCGGGGAATGCCCGGCTTCGCGCCCCCCGCTCCGGTGCGGGGGGCGCGAGCCGCGTTAGTACCGCGTAAGCGTTTGCTAACATCGCTCGCAGCGACATGGAACAGCCACCGGAGAGCAGCCAGCGCGCATCCAGCACCCCCCGTGGCACCGCCGAGCTCGAGCTCGGCGACGGCAGCCGCCTCGTTCCCGTCCGCGACTGCTCCCCCGACCGGATCGAGGGCGATCGCGACCACGTCTTCAGCCTCGCCGACGTGCTCCGCACCACCGACGCCGAGCCCTTCGCCGGCTACGTCCGCCGCTGAGCGGGGCGCGCGGCTAGCGCCGCGGGCGGATCGCGTAGACGTCGCCGCTCAGGGTCGTGTAGTAGAGCCGTCCCCTGGTGTCCTCGCCGAAGCTCGAGATCCCGCCCCGGCCCGGCAGGCCGGTGGCCCGGTCGTCCGTCGCCCCGGAGCGGTGGGGAATCAGCGAGCGCACCTCGCTGCGGCAGAAGTCGGCGTATAGGTAGCGGCCCCAGAGCGAGGGGATGCGGCGATCGCGGGAGACGTATCCGCCCGTGATCGAGCAGGCGCCGTTCGCGTGCGAGTACTCGAAGATCGGCGGCGTGTGCTGGTCCGGGGGCGGGCTCGCGTCGGCGGAGTCGAACGGCCGGGTGCCCTCGAAGGCGTCCCAGCCGAAGTTCGCTCCCCGCGCCTCGTCGAGGCTCACGAAGTCGAGCTCCTCCCAGGCCGACTGGCCCACGTCGCCGATCAGCAGCATGCCCGTGCGCCGGTCGAAGGAGAAGCGGTACGGGTTGCGGAGGCCGAGCGCGTAGATCTCGTCGCGCCCCGGGGCGCCGACGAACGGGTTGTCGCGCGGGATCCGGTAGCCGCCTTTGCCGCGCGGCCGCGGCTTGATCCGCAGCAGCTTGCCGAGCAGGCTGCCCTTGCTCTGGGCGTTCTCGTCCGGGTCGCCGCCGGCGCCACCGTCCCCGGTCCCCAGATAGAGCATCCCGTCGGGGCCGAACTGAAGCTGCCCGCCGTTGTGGTTGGCGTGCTCGCGGTGCCTGATCTTGATCACCTTGCGGCCGCTCCCCGGCAGCGCCCGCCGCCGGTTCCGGGGCGAGCGCCGGTAGCGCTCGACGACGATGTCGCCGCGCCGATCGGTGTAGTAGACGTAGAAGCGGCCGTCGCGCCTGTACCGCGGCGAGAAGGCGACCGAGAGCAGGCCGCGCTCGCCGCCCGACTGGACCTTGCGCCGGATGTCGAGGAAGGTGCCCACCCGCCTGCCCCGGCGCACGACGGCGATCCGGCCCGGCTGCTCGACCACGAAGAGGAGCCCGCCGGCGCCGCGCGGGCCGTGCACGTAGACGGGCTGGGAGAACCTGCCGCCGAGCCTGCGGGCCCGGAATCCGCCCCGCCCGCTCCCCGGCTTGCGCGCGGCGGCGCGCGCCGCCTCGCCGGCGTCGCC
>CAZARJ010000088.1:0-2720 GCA_964487515.1 uncultured Conexibacteraceae bacterium
GCTCGCTGCTCTTCGGCAGCCCGATGCTGCTCGCCTACATGCTCGTGATCAGCCTCCTGCTGAGCGGCTTCTGGCCCGGCCAGCGCCCGCCCGCCTGGGAGCTCGGCGAGGCGCTGCCGTGGCCGCGCCCCGGAGGTCCCGCCCCCGGATCCGAGGAGGAGGCCGGCGAGGAGCCCGCCCGCCCCGAGGACTTCGAGGGGCAGGCCACCGAGGTCGGCGCCGCCCCCCGCCCCGCCCGCCGCGAGAACCGCCGCCGGCGCAAGCGCAAGCAGCGCGGCTGAGCCCCACGCCCGATGGCTCCCGGCCTCCGCGCGGGCCGTCGCGACCCTGCCCGTGCATGCTGCGGGAGGCGCAGGCTCAGCGGAGGACGGGCAGGCGGCCGGGGGCCGATCCGGAGCGCCCGGGGCACGGCGTCACGACGTCGTTGACAGCCGGCAATCATTCGATTACTGTTTGCAAACGAGCGTTATGACGGTCGCGGAGCTGACTGCCAAGCCGACCCGGGAGCGGATCCTCGACGCGGCGCTGCGGCTGTTCGCCGAGCAGGGCTACGAGGCGACCACGATCGGCGAGATCGAGGCGGCCGCCGGGCTGGCGGCGCGCTCGGGGGCGCTCTACAAGCACTTCGCCTCCAAGCGGGCGCTCGTCGAGGCCGGATTCGCGGAGCGCTACGCGGCGCTGGACTCGCTTGACGCGCGCCTCGACCTCCTCCCTCTCGGCGACCTGCGAGCGGAGCTGCGGCTGGTGGCCCGGATCGCCCTCGACGACCTCTGGCGGCAGGGCGACCTGTGCCGACTGGTGATGAAGGAGGGGCATCGCTTTCCGGAGATCGCGGACGCGTTCCGAAAGGGGATCGTCGAGCGCGGGCACCGGATCGCGGCCGTCTGGATTGGGGCCCGCAACGACGGGCTCGCCGAGCCGCTGCCCGATCCGGAGGCCACGGCCCAGGTCCTGACCGATGCGCTGGTGGGCTACGCCGTCCAGCATCACATGTTCGGCGAGCGGCTCACGACGATCGCGCGCGAGCGCGTCGTCGAAGCCTGGGTCCGGCTCGCGGCCGACCACCTCGGCCCGGCCGAGCCGGAGGGATCATGATCCCGGCGGCCCCCACGGACGTGGCGGGCGGGCCGGCTCGGACCGGCGGGCGGGCCTTTGTCCGGGCCGTTCTCGCCGTGCTCGGGGCGATCCAGCTCACCGACGGTGTCTGGGCGCTCTTCGCGCCGCGCTCCTTCTACGGCGACTTCCCGCTCGGGCGCGGCTGGGTCGAGGCGCTACCCGCATACAACGAGCACCTGGTCCGCGACGTGGGGGCGCTGTTCTGCGCGACCGCGGTGATCCTCTTCGCCGCCGCGATCTACATGGAGCGGCGCCTGATCCTCGTCGCGCTCGGCTCGTTCCTCGTCTTCTCGGTGCCGCACGCCGTCTATCACGCGTTCAACCTCGAGCCGTACGGCACCGCCGACGCGATCGGCAACGTCGCGACGCTGCTCTTCACCGTGATCGCGCCGCTCGCCGCGCTCGCGGTCGCCCTCGGCACCCCTCGCGACCGCCGCCGCGTCCCGGCCCGCTCGCCCGCCGGCGACACGGCCGCGAACGGCCGGATCCCCGGCGTGTCCGACTCGTCGGGAAACGCGATCGTCCGGGCCACCTTCCGGGGCGTCCGCAAGCGGAGCGGCGTCGTCCACGACCCGATCCGGGTCACCGCGCACCATCCGACCCTGCTGGCGGGCTACGGGGCCTTCGAGCTCGCCACCGAGCGCGCGCGGCTCGTCCCCGATCGGCTCAAGCTGCTCGCCGTGCTGCGGGCCGCGATGCTCTGCGGCTGCGAGTGGTGCCTGGACTACGGCTCAGCGGTCAGCGCGGCGGCGGGCATCCAGCCCGGCGAGCTGCGCGCGCTCCCCTCCTATCGGACGGCGGACTGCTTCGACGAGCGCGACCGGCTGGTGCTCGACTATGCGTCGGGCATGTCCCGGACGCCGGTCGACGTCCCAGACGAGCTCTTCGCCCAGCTCCGCGAGCACTTCGACGAGGCCCGGCTCGTCGAGCTGACCAGCGTGATCGCGCTCGAGAACTACCGCGCCCGCTTCAACTGGGCGCTCGGGCTCGCCGGACAGGGATTCGCCGAAGGCGGCTACTGCGTCCGCCCGGCCGCGGACGCTGACGCAGGCTGAGCGCAGCGGACCACCGCTCCGTGCGGGCGGCGCGGGTCAGTTGCTGAAGCCGCCGTCGATCAGGAGCGTGTGACCGGTGACGTAGGAGCCCTCGGCGGCCAGGAAGCGCACGCCGGCGGCGACCTCCCCGGGGGTGCCGGGGCGGTCGAGGGCCGTCCGGGACACCATCCGCTCCCGCGAGCGGTCCGGAACCTCGGCCGTCATGTCGGTCTCGATGAAGCCCGGCAGGACCGCGTTGACCGTGATCCCGTCGCGGCCGAGCTCCTTCGAGAGCGAGCGCGTGAGGCCGAGCAGCCCGGCCTTCGCGGTCGCGTAGGCGCTGTCGCCGGCGAAGCCGACCAGGCCGATCACGGAGCCGATCACGACGATGCGCCCGAAGCCGCGCTCCCGCATCCCGGGCACGACGGCGCGGGCGACGTGGTAGGCGCCGCCGAGCGAGGTGTCGAGCACGGCGCGCCAGTCAGCGGGGTCGATGCGCTCGATGCGCCCGCCGCGCCAGATCCCGGCGTTGAGGACGGCGACGTCGATGCGCCCGTGGGCGGCGGTGAC
>CAZARJ010000088.1:2820-6912 GCA_964487515.1 uncultured Conexibacteraceae bacterium
CGCTCACTCGCTCACCGGCAGCGCCGAGCGGGCGCGGGCCGGCTCGGGGACGTCGGCGTCGAGCACGTCCGCCACCGCCCGCACGCCCGCGGCGAGATCGGCGTCGCGCAGCGTCTGCAGCGTCTGCGCCTGCAGCGAGCCCTCGCCGTGCAGGGTGACGAGCTGGTTGTAGCCGCCGAACCCGGAGGCGGTGAGGTCGCGGATCAGGTGCGCGAGGCGCAGCCGCAGCTCGGGGTCGACCCCCGCCGGGCCGGCCAGGTACTTGCGGATCAGCGGGCCCGTCTCGGCGCCCTCGAAATCGCGTACGCCGGGCGCGGTGATCACCAGCCCGCCCGCCAGGTCCTGGACGATCCGGACCATCTCGTGGAAGCGGCTCGCGAAGTGGTGCTTGCCGACGTTCGTGTAGACCGGCGCCGGCAGCGCCTGCCCGCCCGCGGCCGGGACCGCGTGCCGGGACGCGGCCTCCACGCAGGCGCGCAGCAGCTCCCCGTAGTGCACGAGGGCGGCCAGCTTCTCCTGCACGTGCCCGGCCTTCGCGGTGCCGTTGACCTCCGCCGCCATCACCCCGCAGCCGAGCAGCAGCTCGGCGAACGGCAGCTTGTAGGAGATCGCGGTGAACCGGTGATAGGTCGCGAAGGTGGTCGCCAGCGGCGCCGCCAGCTCGTGCTCGCCGGCCAGGAAGACCCGCTCCCAGGGGACGAAGGCCCGCTCGAGGACGGTCAGCGACTCGATCTCGATGTTGCGGCTGCTGACCGGCGCCTCCCAGACGGGGGCGTCCGGATCGGGAAGCGGACCGCAGATCATCTTCAGCCCGGGCGTGTCGATCGGCAGCGCGCAGGCGACCGCGTAATCTGAGTCGGCGGGCCCCATCGCCCGGGTCGGGAGGATGATCACCTCGTCGGCGACCGGCGCCATCGTCGTGTGCGCCTTGGCGCCCGACAGGTAGATGCCGTCTGAGTCGCGGTCGACGATCCGCACGTAGAGGTCCGGGTCGGCCTGCTCGTGGGGACGCAGGCGGCGATCGCCCTTGACGTCGGTCTGCGCCAGGACGACCGAGAGATCCTCGCGCGCGCAGCGGTCGTAGTAGGCGGCGATCCGCTCCCGGTACGGCAGGTCGCGGTCGCCGATCGACGCCGCCACCGCGGTGAGCGCGTTGAGGGCGTCGGTGCCGACCGCCTTGGTCAGGTTCAGCGTCGAGCGGCCGCGGCGGGTGTGCTCCTCGATCAGCCGGCTGCGGCGCTCCAGCGCCTCGGCGCTCGTCAGCGGCTCGTAGTAGCGGCTCGCCGGCTCGCCGTCGCGCTCGCAGGTGAACAGATCGCGCAGCCCGGGCTCGGCGGCGAGCGCGTAGATGTTCGCCCCGTGCTCGGCGGCGATCCGCAGGGCCGGGTGCGCGACGACGTCGGCGACGGGCTCGCCCTCGACGTAGACCCGCCGCTCGTCGCGCAGGCCCTCCAGGAACTGCTCGCTGGTCCGCAGCGCCATCTCAGCTCCTCCCCTCGAGCAGGATCCCGAGAAACGGGCACGGCGACGTCTCGACCTCGTCGACCACGAAGCGGTGCGGGGTGCCGGCCGGGATGTGGACCGAGGCCGGCGAGCTGACCGCGACCGAGCCCTTGTCGGTCTCGACGTGAAAGCGCAGCCCGGGGGTGACGACGAGGTAGATCTCGTCGCCCTCGTGGGTGTGCAGGTCGGCGAGCGGCTTGCCGACCAGCTGCGCGGCGTCGGCCGCCGCGACCTGGAAGCTCACCCCCTCACCGTCCTCGGGCCCCAGGTAGATGGAGGCCGGGGCGTGGTGCCCCTCGATCACCTCCTCGCGCGGCAGCGCGTCAACGATCTTCAGCCCGGTCGTCTCGTCGACTCGGGTACCGCGTTCGGCTTCAGACATCGGGAACCTCCTGGCCGGGGGGCCTTGGTTGCAGTCAGCTGCGTTCGACTTCGGGGATCCGCTCGACCGCGGCGTGCACGGCCTCGCTCAAGGTGGGGTGCGGGTGGATCGTCCCCAGCAGATCGCGCGGGCTCGCCACCATCTCGATCGCGAGCGTCCCCTCGGCGATCAGCTCCGAGGCGTGCGGGGCGGCGATGTGGACCCCGACCACCCGCTCGCTGCCGCGGTCGACGACCACGCTGACGAAGCCCGGCGGGCGGCCGAGCGTCTTCGCGCGCCCGTTGGCCGCCAGCGGCGCCGTGCCGACCGCCACGTCGAGGCCGGCCTCGCGCGCCGCCTCCTCGTCGAGCCCGGCGCTCGCGACCTCGGGATCGGTGAAGGCGATCGCCGGAATCGCCATCGGGTCGAAGGCGGCGGGGCGGCCGGAGAGCGCCTCCGCGGCCACGACCCCCTCGGCGCTCGCCTTGTGCGCGAGCGCCGGGCCCGCCGTCACGTCGCCGATCGCCGCGATCCGCTCGTTCGCCAGGCGGCGCTCGTCGACGGCGATCAGCCCGCGCTCGCCCACGACGACGCCCGCGGCCTCCAGCCCCAGCTCGTCGGTGTTGGGCCGGCGCCCCGCGGCCACGATCACGCGCTCGGCCGCTACGGTCCGCTCCTCCTCCTCCTCGCCCGCCGCGGGGACCGCGATCCGCAGCCCGTCCCCGTCGAGCCCGAGGGCGCGGGCCCCCAGATGCAGCTCGACACCGAGCTCGCTGAGCCGCCTGGCGACGGGGCGGGTGAGCGCGGCGGGCAGCGTGGCGAGGATCCGGTCGAGCGCCTCGACGATCGTCACCCGCACGCCGAGCTTGGCGAACGCGGTGCCGAGCTCGAGGCCGATGTAGCCCGCGCCGACGATCGCCAGCGTCTCGGGGAGCTCGTCCAGGGCGAGGGCGCCGGTGGAGGTGAGCAGCCGCTCGCCGTCGGGCTCGAGCCCGCTGATCACGGCGGGCCGCGAGCCGGTGGCGACGATCGCGTGCCGGAACTCGAGGAACTGCACGCTCCCGTCCGGCAGGTGGACGGCGGCCCGGTCGGCGGCGGCGAAGCGCGCGTCGCCCTCGATCCGGCGCACCCCGCCGCGCTCCATCAGCCCCTGCACGCCCCGGTCGAGCTCGTCGACGATGTTCTGCTTCCACTCCTGGAAGGCGCCCATCTCGACGCCGGCCGGGTCCGCCCGCAGGCCCGCCGCCGCCATCGAGCCCGTCTGCGCCCGCGCCTCGGCCAGCTCGATCAGGGCCTTGGACGGGATGCAGCCGACGTGCAGGCAGGAGCCGCCGTAGCCGCCCTCGGGGCCGCCCCGCTCGACCAGCACGACCTCGCGCCCGAGCGCCGCGGCGCGCTCGGCCGCTACGTAGCCGCCGGGGCCGGCGCCGATCACCAGCAGGTCCACCGGCTCTGCGATCTGCCCGACGACCATCAGGCGCTCAACTCGACCAGCAGCAGCGCCGGGTCCGCGAGCGCGGCCACGATGTCGTTGACGAAGCGCGAGAGGTCGGCGCCGTCGAGGATCCGGTGGTCGCCGGAGCAGCTGATCCCGAGCACCGGCCGCACCACCACCTCCCCGTCCACGGCCAGCGGCCGCTCCGCGATCCGGCCGAGGCCGAGGTTCACCGCCTGCCCGATCGGGATGATCGGGGTCGAGAACGGGCTGCCGAGGACGCCGAAGTTGTTCACGGTGAACGTCCCGGCCGCGAACTGCTCCGGGGTCAGCGTCCGGTCCCGCGCCGCGCGGGCGAGCTCCGAGATCTCGGCCGCGATCGCGGGGATCGACTTGCGCTCGGCGTCGCGGATCACCGGCGTCACGAGCCCGTCCGCGCCGTCGATCGCGAGCGCGATGTTGACGCTGCCGTGGAGGACGATCTCCTCGCGCTCCATGTCGATCGAGGCGTTCGCGCGCGGATGGCTGCGCACCACGGTCGCGGCGATCTTCGAGATCAGCGCCAGCGGGGTGAGCAGCCGCGCCTCCTCCTCCCGACCCGCGGCCTCGAGGCGGGCGCGCAGCCGCCGCCGCACGTCCATCAGGTTGCCCGCGTCGACCTCGCGGAAATCGGTGATGTGGGGGATCTCGCTCCAGGAGCGGGTCAGGTTGCGGGCGATCGCCCGCCGCGTCCCGCGCAGGGCGACGACCTCGTCCTCGCGCGGGGCGGGCATGAGCGCCGCGGGCGGCGGTC
>CAZARJ010000089.1:0-6904 GCA_964487515.1 uncultured Conexibacteraceae bacterium
TGCGGCGCGGGCGCGAGCGTGCCGGCGCCGCGCGCTCGCGCCCTGTGGGATGAGCCACGCGGGTCGCGGCGGTGGCCGGCCCGGTCATCTTTCTCGTCGTCGTCTCGGCGGGCGCGATCCCGGCCAGGCCGGCGCGCAGGGCGGCGCCGAAGGCGAGGGCGCCCGGGTAGCGATCCTCGGGATCGTTCTCGAGCGCCCGCAGGACCGCGGCCGAGAGCGGCTCGGGGATGTCGGGGTCGTAGCTGCTCGGCGGCAGCGGCCGCTCGTTCTCGCGCCGGATCGCGAGCTCGGCGAGGCTGTTGCCCTCGTAGGGGAGCCGGGCGGTGAGCAGCTGGTAGACGACCACGCCGAGCGAGTAGACGTCGGAGATCGGCGCCGCCTCCTCGCCGCGCGACTGCTCCGGCGAGAGGTAGGCGGCGGTGCCGACGACCGAGCCGACCTGGGTCAGGCGGGTCTGCTCGACCGCGCGGGCGATCCCGAAGTCGGCCAGCTTGACCGACATCTCCGCCGGCCCCCCGGCGGGCCCGCCGATCACCATCAGGTTGCCCGGCTTGACGTCGCGGTGGATGATCCCCTGGCGGTGTGCGTACTCGAGTCCCGCGCAGGCCTGGGCGGCGATCTCGACCGCCGTCCCCGGCCGCATCGCGCCGTCGCGCTGGAGCAGCTGGGCGCCGGACTTGCCCTCCACGTACTCCATGACGATGAAGTGGCGGTCGCGGTCGACGCCGGTGTCGTAGACCTGGACGATGTTCGGGTGCACGAGCTTCGCCACCGCGAGCGCCTCGCGGCGGAAGCGGGCGACGAACTTCTCGTCGTCGGAGAGGTGCTCCGCCAGCACCTTGACCGCGACGGTCCGCTCCAGGACCCGGTCGGTGGCCCGGTAGACCGTCGACATGCCGCCGCTCCCGAGGCGATCGCCGAGCTCGTAGCGGGACGCGATCGTGGTTCCGTTCATCGGTCGCGGCTCCCCTTCGACCCGGCGTCGGGGAAGCCTGCCGCGCGGCGCCGCTTCGCACCCGCGCGGGCGCCCTCCCCGCCGCGCGGGATCGCGTGCGCGCCCCGGTCGCGGCCCGGGCCGACGCCGCCGTTGGCGCCGCCGGGGCCCTCGTTCCCGGAGCCCCCGGGGGGACCGTTGTCCGGCGGGCCGTTGCCGGGGGGCGGCGGCTTGCGGGTCGTGGTCGTCTGGGTGGTCGTCGTCCGCGTGGTGGTCTTCGTGGTCGTGGTCTCGGTCGGCTCCGTCGTCGTCGGCTCGGTCGTCACCGGCGGCGTCGAGGTGGTCTCCTCGGTGGTCGGCGCCTCCGGCGCCGGCTCGCAGTCCCGCGCGAGCTGCTCGGCCAGCCTGTCGATCAGCTCCTCGAGGTCGGCCGCGAGGCCCTCCTCGATGCTCGACAGCGGCTCGGTGCCCATCGCCTCACGCAGCGACTCGAGGCTGCTGGTGGCCGAGTTCGGGCCCGTGCACTTGCCGGCCGCGGCCCGCTCCTGGATCCGGTCCAGCTTCTGCTCCAGGTTGGCCGCCGCCTCGGGCGGGATCTCGGCGTCGGAGCCGGAGTCGTCGCCGCAGCCGAGCAACGCCCCGGCCGCGACCAGCAGGCAGAGACCGGAGGCGAGCTGACGACCGAGAGCCATCCGCGGCGAGTGTAGCTGTGGCCGCAGGCGCCTCATCGGCCGACGAAGAGCCGCTTCGCGAGGTGGCCGGGCAGGCCGGCGTCCTCGATCGCGGCGGCGGCCCGCTCGATGTCGTAGGCGACCCGGTGGTAGGTCGCCTCCCAGGTCTCGGTGTCGAGCTGCAGCCAGGCCGCCCGGGGGTCACCGTCGCGCGGCTGGCCGACGCTGCCGGGGTTGATCAGCCAGCGCCCCTCGCCCATCTCCAGCCGGGTCCCGGCGCCCGCCTGCCAGCCCCGCGCCTCGGGCGTCCCGGCCTCGTCGCCGTCCGTCGCGGCGGCGGAGAAGAAGAGGGCGACGTGCGAGTGCCCCACCATGCTCACCCGGCGTGCCTGGGCGCGCAGGCACTCGGCCGCCTGATCGGGCCAGAGCACGTACTCCCAGACCGGGTCGCGCGGGGAGGCGTGATACAGCGCCGCCGGCCCGCTCGTGTCGCTGGGGGATAGGGACGCCAGGTAGGAGAGGCTCTCGGGGCTGCTGTTGGCGACCGTCCAGCTCACGGCCGCCCGCGCCGAGGCCGAGAAGGTCGACGCGTCGAGCTGCTCGAGCACTGCCAGATCGTGGTTGCCGACCAGACAGATCTCGCAGCGCTCGCGCACGAGCTCCACGCAGCGGTCGGGGCCGGCGCCGTAGCCGACGACGTCGCCCAGGCACCAGCGCTCGTCGGCGCCGACCTCGTCGCAGGCGCGCAGGACCGCCTCCAGGGCGGGCAGGTTCGCGTGAATGTCGCTCAGAACGGCTACTTGCATGGTGGCCGGGGGGACCTGCCGGGCCCCGGTTCGGGATCGCACTATCGTAGGCGCCGATGTCCGCGATCGGACGCTGGAGCGGACGCGCTGCGGGAATCCTGGCACCGCTGCTCGCCCTGGCGGCGGTGACGGCCGGGGCGCTGCTGCTGCTCAGCCCCGCCGCCGGCCCCGCGCCCATCGACACCGCGCCCCGGCGCTGGTTCGATCCCGGCTGGATCGAGCGCGCCGAGTCCTTCCGCGACGGCCAGCAGGAGCTGCTGCTGATCGGCGCCGCGGCCCAGCTCGCCGTGCTCGTGCTGCTGCTCGCCGCTCGCCCGGTGCGGCGCCTGCTCGGGCGGGCGGGACGCCGGCCGCTGCTCGGCGGCGCCGCGGCCGGAGCCGCGATCGCCGTCCTGCTCGCTCTCGCCGCGCTGCCCACCGGCCTGCTCGCCCACCGCCGAGCCGTGGACGCGGGGCTCTCGACCCAGGAGACGGCCGCGTGGCTCGCCGACCGCGGCCTGTCCACCCTCGTCGCGATCGTCCCCGCGGCGCTCGGGGCGGTGCTGCTGCTCGCCCTGCAGCGGCGCCTGCCGAGGCTCTGGTGGACGGTCGCCAGCGCCCTGGTCGTCGCCTACGCGGTACTCGTCACCTGGCTCGCGCCGGTCGTGCTGGCGCCGCTGTTCAACGACTTCGAGCCCCTCGAGCGGGGCCGGGCGCGGGCCGAGATCCTCGACCTCTCGCGCCGCGCCGGCGTCGACGTCGGGGGCGCGTACCGGGTCGACGCCTCGCGCCGCGGGACGGCGCTGAACGCGTACGTGGTCGGGATCGGCTCCAGCCGGCGGGTGGTCGTCTACGACAACCTCCTGGCGCACACCGGCGACGCCGAGCTGCGCGCGGTGATCGCCCACGAGCTCGGCCACGTCGCCCACCGCGACCTCTGGCGGGGGCTGCTGTTCGTCGCCCTCGTGGCGCCGCCCGGGATGCTGTTCGCATCGCGCCTGGGCGCGGCGCTCGCCGGGCGCTCGGGCGCGCGTCCCGGCACCCCGGCGGCGCTGCCCGCATACGTGCTGGCGATCGTGCTCACCGCGGGCGCGCTCGGCCTCGCCGGCAACGCGCTCTCGCGCGCCGTCGAGGCGAGCGCGGACCGCTTCGCCCTCCGGCTCACCGGCGATCCGTCCGGCTTCATCGAGCTGCAGCGGAAGCTCGCGACCACCAATCTCAGCGATCCCGATCCCGACGGCCCGCTGGATCGTCTGCTGCGCACCCACCCGACGACGATCGAGCGGATCGGCGCCGCGCTCGCCGCCCGCCGCGGTCAGGCCGCGGCGGGCGCTCCCGGCCCCTGAGGGGCGGCCGGCGCGAAAGGCCGCAGCAGAGCGCGGAGTTGGCGTCGTAGGGCGGTGTTAGGGTGCCTGCGGCCCTGCCATCCAACAGGAGGAACCCACATTGACCAAGGCTGAATTCATCGAGAAGGTCGCCGGCGACGAACGGGTCGGCAGCAAGAAGAGCGCGACCGACGCGGTCGAGTCCGTTCTTGACGCGATCATCGACTCGCTGAAGCAAGGTGAGGATGTGAACTTCACCGGCTTCGGCAAGTTCAGCGTCAACGAGCGTGGACCGCGGCAGGGCGTCAACCCCCGCACCGGCGAGCGAATCACGATTCCGGGCGGCAAGGTTCCGAAGTTCTCGGCCGGCGCTGGACTCAAGAACGCCGTCAAGTAGGCGGATCCCGTTCGCGGACCGGCTTGCGGCGCTCGAGGACGAGCGCCGCAGCCAGGTCTGCATCGGGCTCGATCCCGTCCCCGGTCGGCCGCCCTGGGGCGTGCCGAGCGGGAGCGCGGGGTCGCGCGAGGGCGTAGCCGGCGCGGTCGCCGACGCCTGTCGCCGCCTCCTCGAGGTGGCGGGGCCCTCCTGCGTCGCGGTCAAGCCGCAGCTCGCGCGCTTCGAGGCTCTGGGCTGGCCCGGCTACCGGGCCCTGGAGCAGGTCGTCTCCGAGGCCCGCGCCGCGGGGTTGCTGGTGATCGCGGACGGCAAGCGCGGCGACGTGCCGGTCAGCGCCGCCGCCTACGCCGACGCGCTGCTCGGCCCGGGCCCCGGGGACGAAGGCGGCGCGCTGGCAGGCCTCGGCGCCGACGCGGCCACCCTCAATCCACTGCTCGGCGTGGACTCGCTCGAGCCCCTCGTCGAGCGGGCCGCGGCGCGCGGGGCCGGGGTCTTCGTCCTCGTCCGGACCTCCAATCCGGGCGCCGCCGATCTGCTTGATCTCGAGGCCGCGGGACGGCCGCTGCACGAGCACCTCGCCGCGATCGTGGCCGGGCTCGCCGACCGGCTTGCGGGCGGCGGCTTGCTGAGCGGCGCCGGGGCGGTGGTGGGCGCGACCGAGCCGCGCTTCCTGGAGCGGCTGCGCGAGCTGATGCCGCGCGCCCCGCTGCTGCTGCCCGGGGTCGGCGCGCAGGGCGGTAGCGCCGCGGAGCTGGGCGCGGCCTTCACCGAGCCGGGGGCGGCGCTCGTGACCGCCTCGCGCAGCATCGCGGGCGCCGATGACCCGGGCGAGGCCGCGGAGCGCCTGCGCGAGCAGGTCTGGTCGCTGGCGCGCGGCTGAGCGTGCATCCCCGGGGGCGCGATTCGGCCGGGTTCCCGGGCGGGGTCCGCTCGCCCCGCCGAGGGGCGGGGCCGGCGGGGCGCCGGGCGGGGGTCGGCTCGCCCCGCCGAGGGCCGGGGCTGGCGGGCGAGCGGTTTTTGGCAGTGAGGGGAGGAGGGGGTCGCCCTCCCGCTCTTCCCCTCGTTGCCCCGCGCCTCCGCGCCGCCGCCGAGCTTGCAGAAACCGGTGCGATTTGCGGAGAAGTGCAATCTCGGCGCCCCTACCAGGCCCCCGCGCCGCCGAGCTTGCAGAAACTCGTGCGATTTGCGGAAAAGTTCAATCTCGGTGCCGCCCTCAGGCCCCTGCCGCTGAGCCTGCAGAAACCCGTGCCATTTGCGGAAAAGTTCAATCTCGGCGCCGCCCTCAGGCCGGCCCGGCGCCGAGCTTGCAGAAACCGGTGCGATATGCGGAGAAGTTCAATCTCGGCCTTGGATTCGCTTGCCGGCATCGCCGCCGAGGGTGACGTGAGGCACGGGGGCGTCCCGGGCTGGAGCGGCGCAGACCGGGAACCGGGGGGCCTGATCTGCCTCCCCGCCGGCAGCTCGGAGCCGGGCCGGGAGGTGGCGCGAGACCGACATCTTCGTTGCTGTGGAGCGAGAGATCGGCATTGCGCACTCCGCTCCCCGGCGCTCCCTCGGCGAGCTGGCAGGGATAGTTGCCCTGGGCGGGCACAGATCGCTGCCAGCTCCGGCGCTCTTTGCGACCGCGCCAGGTGGGCGACAGACTGGCCCTCCGCGGAAAGTGACGCACACCTTCGCTCGCCGCCCAATCGCTCCCCTCGGTAGCCGAGGGCAGTCCCGCCCCTGATCCCCGCTCCCTCCCCTCGCTGCCAAACCGCCGCCCGGGCTCTTCCAGCTCCCCTCGGAAGGCGAGCCTCCTCCCGCCGCGATCCGTCCGGCAGCTCGAGGCCCTCTCGGTAGGCGCCCGGGCTCCAGAGCCGAAAGCGGCCCGGGTGCGCTCGGCGGTGGGAGGCGGTGGGCGAAGGAGAGCGGCGGCGCCGCATGCCGGGGCGCTGCTCAAGTGGTCATCTAGAGTTCCGCCGCGATGAGCGCCGTGCGGACAGACCCGATCGCGGAGCTGCGGCGCGCGGTCGCCGCGGCGGTCGAAGACCTGCACCCGGGGGTACGCGAGGCGAGCCTGGAGCGGCCGCCGCGCGCCGAGCTCGGGGACTACTCGACCAACGCCGCGATGCTCGCGGCACCGCGCGCCGGCGCCGCCCCGCGCGAGGTGGCGGGCGGCCTCGCCGAGCGCCTAGCCGAGCGCCTGGCCGGGGCGCAGGATTCGATCGAGATCGCCGGCCCCGGCTTCCTCAACCTGTACATGTCGGAGGGCTGGCTGCGGGACGCGGTGGAGGCCGTCCGGGCGGCCGGGGCGGAGGGTCGCTTCGGCTCCGGCGTGGTCGCCGAGCCGCGCTCGATCCTGATCGAGTACGTGAGCGCCAACCCGACCGGCCCGGTGACCGTGGCGAGCGGCCGCCACGCCGCCTACGGCGACGCCCTCGCCCGCGTGCTGGCGTTCGCCGGCCACCGGGTCAGCCGCGAGTACTACCTCAACGACGCCGGCGGGCAGGTGCGGCTGTTCGGCGCCTCGATCGCGGCCCGGATCGAGGGGCGCGAGGTGCCCGAGGGCGGCTACGAGGGCGACTACGTGGCGGAGCTCGGGCAGCGGATCGTGGCCGCCGGCGGCGCCGACCTGGAGCCCGAGGAGCTGGCGCGCCGCGGGGTCGAGCTGATGGTCGCGTCGATCCGCGAGACGCTGGCGCGGGCCCGGGTCACGTTCGATCGCTGGAGCTCCGAGCGCGCCCTGCACGAGGCGGGAGCGATCGAGGCCGCGATCTCCGACCTGCGGGAGCGCGGCCTCGTCTACGAGAGCG
>CAZARJ010000090.1:0-6901 GCA_964487515.1 uncultured Conexibacteraceae bacterium
GCGAGCGAGAAGACCTGAAAGCCGCCCGAGTCGGTGATGATCGGCCGCTCCCAGCTCATGAAGCGATGCAGGCCCCCGAGCCCGGCGATCCGCTCGGCCCCCGGCGCGAGCATCAGGTGGTAGGTGTTGCCGAGCACCATCTCGAAGCCCGCGTCGATCACCTCCCCGGGCAGTAGCCCCTTGACCGATCCCCGCGTGGCCAGGGGAACGAAGCAGGGCGTGTGCACCGGCCCGTGCGCGGTGTGCATGACCCCGCAGCGCGCCGCCCCGTCGCGGGCGAGGATCTCGAAGCGGAGGCGGTCGGGGTCGGAGCGCATCGCGCAAGCGTAGGGGTAGCCGCCAGAGGCCGGAACGCTCCGACCCCCTGCCGCGCCGGCGGCGCCCCGACAGCGAGGTGGCGGCCCGCATCGCGGCGGTGGGCGTCATCTCGTGCCGCCGAGGGCGACTCCGCCGCCCACCGCCGCCGCGGGCTGCCCGATCAGCCCTCCTTCGGGCGGGCCTCGCCCTCGAGCTCCGGCGCCGAGCCGCCGCCGATCGCGACCCGGTGCGGCTCGCGCTCCGCGGGCTTCGGGATCCGGACGTCGAGGACGCCGTTGTCGAAGCTCGCCGACACGTCCTCCTCGGCGACCCCGTCGGGGAGCCCGACCGAGCGGGAGAAGCTCCCGTAGCTGCGCTCGATCCGGTGATAGCCGCCGTCCTCGCGCTCGCGCTCGGCGCGGCGCTCGCCGGCGACGGTCAGCACGCCGTCCTTGATCTCGATCGAGACGTCGTCCCGCGAGAGCCCCGGCAGGTCGACCGTGAGCGAGATGTCGTCCTCGTTCTCCCTCACGTCCATCGGCGGGATCCAGCGGCGGTCCCCGAACGCGCGCGAGCCGGTGCGGTCGGCGCCGAAGAATCCGTTGAAGAGCCGGTTCACCTCCGACTGCAGCGAGTCAACCTCGGCCGAAGGGTCCCAGCGTACGAGCGTTCGCATCTGCATACCTCCTTTATCGACTCGAACCCTAAGTACGCCTCCATTCTAAAATCTAAGTGCCTCCTTGTCAAGGTCGAGGCCCGGAAACCCACCTTCCCGCCCCTGCGCGAAGCTCGTGGAAGCCCCGCTGGTATGCGGGGTAGCGCAAGCCCGGCGGGGCGTACGACTCCGCCGTCCGGGGCTTGTGGGGCCGACCGTCTAGGCGATCAGGGAGCGGCCGGTCATCTCCCCCGGCTGCGGGATCCCCAGGAGGTCCAGCGCGGTCGGCGAGACGTCGGCGAGGATGCCGCCGGAGCGCAGCTCGAGGCCGGAGCAGGTGACCATCAGCGGGACCGGGTTCGTCGTGTGGGCGGTGTTCGGGGAGCCGTCGGGCTCGCGCATGTGCTCGGCGTTGCCGTGGTCGGCGGTGATGATGCAGGCGCCGCCGGAGGCGTGCACGGCGGCGACCACCTGCGCCAGCCGCCCGTCGACCTCCCCCACGGCCCGGACCGCGGCCTCGACCGAGCCCGTGTGGCCGACCATGTCCGGGTTGGCGAAGTTGAGGATCCCGAAGCGGTAATCGCCGGCCCCCCACTCGGAGCAGAACGCCTCGGCCGCGGCGGCGGCGCTCATCTCGGGGGCCAGGTCGTAGGTGGCGACCTCGCGGGGCGAGTCGACCAGGCGGCGGCTCTCCCCGTCCCACTCGTCCTCGCGGCCGCCGTTGAAGAAGTAGGTGACGTGCGCGTACTTCTCGGTCTCGGCGACGTGCAGCTGCCGGCCCCCGGCGGCGCTCAGCACGGCGGCGATCGTGGTCGCCGGCGCGGCGGGCGGGAAGGCGACCGGGTACTCCCAGCCGTCCCGGTAGCTGGTCATCGTGGTCACCGCGAGGCCCGGGTCGCCGCCGCGCGGGAAGCCGTCGAAGCCGGGCTCGCCGAGCGCGGCGACGATCTGCCGCATGCGGTCGGGCCGGAAGTTGAAGCCGAGCACCACGTCGCCCGGCCGGGCGCCGTCGTAGTCGCCGATCACGGTCGGCTTGATGAACTCGTCGGTCACCTCCTCGGCGTAGGCGGACTCGATCGCCTCGGCGGCGCTCGCCGCGCGCTGCCCGGCGCCGTGCACGATCGCGTCGTAGGCGAGCTTCGTGCGCTCCCAGCGCCGATCGCGGTCCATCCCCCAGTAGCGGCCCGACACCGTCCCCACGCGGCCCGCGCTGCGCAGCCAGCGCTCGGCCTCGGCCATGTAGGCGGCACCGCCGGAGGGGCTCGTGTCGCGGCCGTCGGTGAACGCGTGCAGGACGAGGTCGGGGACGCCCTCGCGGGCGGCGAGCTCGATGCAGGCCTCGATGTGCGCCCAGCCCGAGTGCACGCCGCCGTCGGAGACGAGCCCGACCAGATGCAGGCGCCCGCGCGGGCTCTCGCGCGCCCGCTCGCAGGCGGCGAGCAGGACCTCGTTCTCGAAGAAGCTGCCGTCGGCGATCGCGGCGTCGATGCGGGCCAGGTCCTGCTTGACGACCGAGCCGGCGCCGAGGTTCATGTGGCCGACCTCGGAGTTGCCCATCTGCCCTTCCGGCAGGCCGACGTCGGGGCCCGAGGCCGAGAGGGTGGTCCGCGGGCAGCTCTCCCAGAGCGCGTCGAAGGTCGGCGTCTCGGCCTGCGCGACGGCGTTGCCGGGGCCCGGCTCGGCGAGCCCCCAGCCGTCGAGGATGATCAGCGCGACCCGCGGCAGGGGCAGCTCGCCGGCGTCCGGTCCGGGACCGGTGCCCGCGGCGCCGATGGAGCCCGCACCGCTCACGCAGCCGCCGCCACGATCGCCGCGAAGTCATCCGGATCGAGGCTCGCGCCGCCGACCAGGGCGCCGTCGATCTCCTCGCGGCCGAGCAGCTCGGCCGCGTTCGCGGGCTTGACCGAGCCGCCGTAGAGGATCCGGGTCCGCGCGGCCGCCTCGCCGTCGCGGGCGGCGAGCAGCGAGCGGATGAACCCGATCGTCGCCTCGGCATTCTCGGGGCTGGCGGTGCGGCCGGTGCCGATCGCCCAGATCGGCTCGTAGGCGATCACGACGTCGGCGAGGCGCTCGTCCGCGACGTTCGCCAGGTCGGCCTCCACCTGGCGGCGCAGCACGGCCTCGGTCTCGCCCGCCTCGCGCTCGGCCTCGGTCTCGCCGACGCAGAGGATCGGCAGGAGCTCCGCGGCGAGCGCGGCCGGGACCTTGCGGGCCAGCGCCTCGTCGGTCTCGCCGAAGAGCTGGCGGCGCTCGGAGTGGCCGAGGATCACCGCGCCGGCGCCGGCCTCGCGCAGCATCGGCGCCGAGACCTCGCCGGTGAATGCCCCTTCGTCCTCTTCATGCATGTTCTGGGCCGCGACCGCGATCCCCTCGCCGGCGCAGAGCTGGGCGACCAGCGGCAGGGCCAGATACGGCGGGCAGATCACGACCTCGGCTGCCGCGCCGGAGACGGAGTCGCCGAGCTGCTCGCAGAACTCGCGCGCCTCGGCGATCGTCTTGTGCATCTTCCAGTTCGCCGCGACCAGCGGCCTGCGCTCGCTCACCCTCGCTCGCTCCTCTCGCTCGGTTTGACAGTCGAAGCTCTCAACCCGCTTCCTCCGTCGCGGCCGGCGCATCGAGCAGCGCCTCGACGCCGGGCAGCTCGCGGCCCTCGATCAGCTCCAGGGAGGCGCCGCCGCCGGTGGAGAGCCAGCTCACGCGGTCGACGAGCCCGAAGGCGGCCAGCGCGGCGGCCGAATCGCCGCCGCCGACCACGGTCGTCGCCGGGCTCTCCGCCACGGCCTCGGCCACGACCCGGGTGCCGGCGGCGAAGGGCTCCAGCTCGAAGGCCCCCATGGGCCCGTTCCAGAAGACGGTCCCGGCGCCCGCGATCGCCTCGGAATAGGCGCGGGCGGTGCGCGGGCCGACGTCGAGCCCCATCATCCCGTCGGGCACGTCGATGCCGTCCAGGGCCTGCGGCTCCGCGTCGGCGGAGAACTCAGCGCCGCAGATCAGATCAGTCGGCAAGCGCAGCTCGCAGTCCGATTCCTGGGCGGCCGCGAGCGCCCGCCGCGCCAGCTCCACGCCCCCCTCCTCGAGCAGGGAGTCGCCGGTCGGATGCCCCTCGGCCCGGAAGAAGCTGAAGCACATCGCGCCGCCGATCAGGATCTCGTCGGCGAGCTCCAGGAAGCGCTCGATCACCCCGATCTTGTCGGTGACCTTGGCGCCGCCGAGGACCACGACGAGCGGCCGCCGCGGGTCCTCGAGCACGGCGCTCAGCTCGCGCACCTCGCGCTCCAGCAGCAGGCCGGCGTAGGCGGGCAGGTGCCGCGCGACCCCGGCGGTCGAGGCGTGCGAGCGGTGCGCGGCGCCGAAGGCGTCGTTGACGTAGAGGTCGGCGAGGGCGGCGAGGCCTCGGGCGAGCTCGTCGTCGTCGCGTTTCTCGCCCTCCTCCCAGCGCGTGTTCTCGAGCAGCAGGACGGAGCCGGGCTCGAGCGCCGCGGCCGCCTCCTCGACCTCGTCCCCGACCACGCCGGGCGCGAGCTGCACCTCGGTCCCGATCAACTCACCGAGCCGCGCGGCGACCGGCGCCAGCGAGCTCTCGGGGTCGCGTCCCTTCGGGCGGCCCAGGTGCGAGCAGACGATCAGCGCCGCCCCGCGCTCGCGCAGCAGCTCGATCGTCGGCAGCGCCGCCCTGATCCGCAGGTCGTCGGCGACCTCACCGCCGTCGAGGGGCACGTTCAGGTCGGCGCGCAGCAGGACCTTGCGCCCCCCCACGTCGGCATCGCGGACCGACGCCTTGCCGAAGCTGCCGCGCTCGGCCGCCGGATCCGCAGCGCCCACGCCGGCCCTCGCCTCTCGCGCGCCCGGCCGGTTCCTAGAGGACCTTGCCGGCGAGCTCGACCACCCGGTTGGAGTAGCCCCACTCGTTGTCGTACCAGGAGACCACCTTGAGCATCGTGCCCTCCATGACCATGGTCTGGCCCGCATCGAAGATCGAGGAGTGCGGGTCCTGGACGATGTCGGTGGAGACGATCGGGTCCTCGGTGTAGGAGAGGATGCCCTTCAGCGGGCCCTCGGCGGCCTCCTTGGCGGCCGCGTTGATCTCCTCGGCGGTCGTCTCACGGGCGACCTTGCAGGTCAGGTCGACGACCGACCCGGTGGCCACGGGGGCGCGGACGGCGATCCCGTTCAGGCGGCCGTTCAGCTCCGGCAGCACCAGGCCCACCGCGCGGGCGGCGCCGGTCGTGGTCGGGATCAGGTTGATCGCCGCCGCGCGCGCCCGCCGCAGGTCCTTGTGAGGCATGTCCTGCAGGCGCTGGTCGGCCGTGTAGGCGTGGATCGTGGTCATCAGCCCGTGCTCGATCCCGACCGCGTCGTGGACGACCTTGGCGAGCGGGGCCAGGCAGTTGGTCGTGCAGGAGGCGTTGGAGATGATGTGGTGGGAGTCGCGGTCGTAGTCCTCGAAGTTGACCCCCAGGGCGACGGTGACGTCCGGCTCGCCGGCCGGCGCGCTGATGATCACCTTCTTGGCACCCGCGTCGAGGTGCTTGCTCGCGCCCTCGCGCTTGGTGAACAGGCCGGTCGACTCGATCACGACGTCGACGCCGAGATCACCCCAGGGCAGGTCGCCGGGATCGCGCTCGGAGAGCACCTTGATCTCGGCGCCGTCGACCGCGATCGCGCCGTCGCGGGCCTCGACCTCGCCCGGGAAGCGGCCCAGGATCGAGTCGTACTTGAGCAGGTGCGCGAGCGTGGCGGCGTCGGTGAGGTCGTTGACGGCGACCACGTCAAGGTCGGCGCCCGCGGCGTGCGCGGCGCGGAAGAGGTTCCTGCCGATCCGCCCGAAGCCGTTGATTCCCACCTTGACTGCCATTCGTTGCCTCCTGAGGTATTTCGCTGGAACGGTGCCGCGGCCCCCGGGCGGCCACCCCCTACCTTATGCGGGCGCGGCCCTCGGCGGCCTCCCGGCGGCGCCCCGAGCGGGTACCCGGCGCGCCCGGATGGCCGAGTGACCCGGTACTCGGCGCCCCCCGATGGCCGAGCTTGCAGAAACCGGCGAGATAGGCGGGGAAGTACAGGCTCGGTGGCTCGCCTCTCCCCACCTCATTACCGACCGTGCAGAAAAGCGTCAGATATGCCGGAAAGCGCAAGGTCGGCAGCCGGGCCGGCGCCGCGCCCCTACTCGCCCCGCGGCGCCCAGCGGAAGTAGCGCAACGAGACCGCGACCCCGGCGACCCCCCAGAGGGCGACGAGCGCCAGATGCCCCCACTCGAAGCCGGCGCCCGTGGTGCCCGGGTCCCAGCCGGTCAGAAAGGCGTCGAAGAAGTGGCGGATCGGGAAGATCGAGGCGAAGTGCAGGACGCCCGCCGGGATCTCGCTCTGCGGGATGAAGACGCCGGAGAGGAAGTAGAGCGGCAGGACGGCGAAGTTGGTGATCGCCGGCGCCGCGTCCTCGCTCGGGATCAGGATGCTGAGCGCCAGCCCGACCGAGCAGAACGAGAACGTGCCCACGATCATCGTGACGAGCAGGGCCGGGATCGTCGTCGTCGGCAGCGGCACGTCGTAGAGGAAGTGGCCGACCGCCGCGACGAGGACGACCATCAGCACCGAGACGACGAACGCGTTGCCGATCCGGCCGCCGATGTACGCCCAGGTGGGCAGCGGCGTGCCCCGGACCCGCTTCAGGCGCCCGCTCTCGCGCATCTCGACGATCCGCATCGCGACGTTGACCAGCGTCGCCGAGACGACCGCCAGGGTGATGATCCCGGGCACGTAGTAGGTGGCCGTGGAGATCCCGAGCGCCTTGATCGTCTGATCGCCGAACAGCGACCCGAACAGCAGCAGGAAGATGACCGGGAACATGACGGTGAAGAACACCGTCGCCGGGCTGCGCCAGAACACTTTCTGCTCGAAGCGGAACTGGTGCAGGACCAGCGCTACGCCGCCCATATCCGCCCCTCGCCGAAG
>CAZARJ010000091.1:0-6854 GCA_964487515.1 uncultured Conexibacteraceae bacterium
CCGCGCAGCTTGCCCGGCGTGCGGCGGCGCTTCACCTTCCCCTTCACCTTGACGCCCACCTTGCGCAGCTTCGCCGCGAAGGCCCCGGCCGCGGCCTTGGCCGGGTCGCCGGAGTAGGTGGAGCCGCCGTAGACGAGCCCGCTGAGCGGCGCGATGTAGGGGCTCGGGCCCCAGCCCGAGTCGGGGACGCCCCGGCGCCGGTCGAAGACGGAGTCGTCGGCGAAGATGTTGCCTGCGACCTTGCGGATCCCGGCCCTGCGGACGTCGTGGGCGAGGTCGCTGAGCCCGCTGGAGCCGAGCGAGGGATCGCCGGCCCCGATCAGGAACAGGTCCCCCTTGAGGCGCCCGCCCCGGGTCAGCCTCCCGCGGCGCTTGACGCGCGTCTCGATCCGCCACTTGGCCCCGAGCCGGTGCAGCGCGGTCGCGGTCGTGAACAGCTTCTCGTTCGAGGCCAGCTTGCGCGCCTTGCCCGCCTTGCGGGCGAAGAGGACCGGCTTGCGGGCCCCGACCTCGAACACGTAGAAGCCGCTCGAACCGGGGGCCCGCTTGGACAGCTTGCGTAGCTTGCGCGAGAGCTTCCCGCGGCTGATCGACCTGCGCTCGGCGGTGCGGGCGAGCGCCGGCCGCGAGCGGGCGGCGACGTCCGGCCCGGCGAGCCGCGCCGCCGAGCCCGGGGAGCCGCCTGAGACCGCACCGACCGCCGCGTGGACGGGATCGGCGTCGCCCAGGCTCGCCGGCGCCGCCAGCCACAGCAACGCGGCGGCCGCGGCGGCGATCGGGGGGCGAAGCGTCCGCACGCCGCGGAAGTGTAGGCGTCCCCGCCCCGGATGCGATCGCATCCCTCGTCCTCGAATGGCGGTGGCAGCGGATCCGGCCCCCGGCGGGCGCAGATCGCTGCCATCTCGGCGTCGGGCGGGGGCGAGCGGTTGGTCCCCGGGCCGTACGGACCCCCTGATATAACCGCTGGTGCCGATGAGCGAGGTAGTCAAGCTCGATCCGGCGAAGCGCTCGCGGGGGTCGGGGGCTCGCCGACGCCGCCGCTCGAAGACGGCGCTCGTCCTGGGGGGCGGGGGGTTCACGGGCGCGGTTTACGAGATCGGTGCTCTGCGCGCGCTCGATCTGCTCGCGATCAACCGGACCGTCAACGACTTCGACGTCTACGTGGGGACGAGCGCGGGCTCGTTCGTGGGCAGCGCGGTCGCCAACGGGGTGACGCCGGAGGAGATGATGCGGGTGCTCAACAAGCACCTGCCCTCGCCCCTGCGCGACATGGACCTCTCGATGCTGCTGCGCCCCAACTACCGGGGCTTCGCGAGCGCCGCCGTCAAGTTCCCGTTCCGCCTCGCCGGCGTGGTCGGCGACATCGCCAAGACGCTCGCCGAGACCTCGGTGATGGACGTCGCCACCGGGCTCGCGGCCGGGCTGCCGAAGGGCCTCTACACGGGCGAGGGGATCGAGGAGTACGTCGCCGAGATGCTCGCCGACCCCGACCGCACCGACGACTTCCGCCTGCTCGAGCGCGAGCTCTACCTGCCGGCGACCGAGATCGACACCACCGAGCGGATCGTGCTCGGCGACGGCGAGTGGCGCGACGTGCCGATCTCGCGCGCCGTCGCGGCCTCCACCGCGCTGCCGCTCGTCTACGAGCCGGTAGAGATCAAGGGGCGGGAGATGATGGACGGCGGGATCCGCTCGACCACCAACATCGACATCGCGGTCGAGAAGGGCGCCAAGTTCATCGTCGTGGTCAACCCGATCGTGCCCTTCGTCAACGACTTCAAGAAGCGCGTGCCGACGATCTTCGGCAGCCGCGCCCGGCGCGTCTCCGACATGGGCTTCGTGGCCCTGGCGAACCAGGCGGTGCGGATGATCGCCCACGACCGCCTGCACCGCGCGGTCGGCGAGTGGGAGGCGAAGTACCCGGGCGTGGACATCGTCCTGATCGAGCCCGACCTCGGCGACGAGCTGATGTTCGCGACCTCGATCATGGACTACCGCGCCCGCCTGCAGATCGCCAAGCACGGCTTCGAGTCGGTCACCCTGCGGCTGGCGCGCGACTACGAGCGCTACCGGGCGATCGCTGAGCGGCACGGGATCGAGATCTCCGCCCGCCGCATCCGCCACGTGCTCGACCAGGTCGAGAGCGAGCGCGACGAGACCCCCGCCTGGCGCCGCGTCTTCGAGCAGACGACGTCCGCCCTGCTCGGCTAGCCGGTCGATTCACCGGCTCTAGAGACCCGGGCGGGGCATAGGAGCCGGCGCGGCGAGCCGGCAGGGGGCGCATTCTGGCGTGGCGGGGTGTGTTGAGCCGAGGACGCAGAGGGGCGTTTGACAAGGTATATGGGAGGAGTAATATGGGTACCCATATGAAGACGACGGTGGAGATCAGCGACGCTCTGCTCGCGGAGGCGAAGGCGGTTGCACGGGCTCAACGCACGACGCTCCGTGACTTGATCGAAGCGGGATTGCGGCAGCAGGTGGGCGAGCGGAGGGCCGAGCGCCGGTTTCAGCTGCGAGACGAGAGCTTCGAGGGCGACGGACTCCGGGCCGGCTTGGAGTGGGGCGACTGGGAGGCGATGCGCGATCTCGCCTACGAAGGCCGGGGATCGTGATCGCGCTCGATACGAACGTCCTGGTTCACGCCCATCGCGCCGAGGCCCCGCTGCACGCGAACGCGCGCGACCTCGTCCGCTCGCTTGCCGAGGGCCGGTCCCCCTGGGCGATCCCCTGGCCGTGCGTCCACGAGTTCCTCGCCGTGACCACGAACGGGAGGATCTTCGCCACACCGACCTCGCAGGCCGCGGCTCGCGCGCAGGTCGATGCATGGATGGAGTCCCCCGCCCTGATCGAGCTGGGCGAGAGCTCCGCGCATTGGCAGCGCCTCGACTCCATCCTCGATGAATCCAGCGTCACCGGCGCCAGGATCCACGACGCGAGGATCGCGGCAATCTGTCTCGACCATGGCGCGACGCTCTGCACCCTCGACCGCGACTTCTCCCGGTTCCCGGCACTCAAGACGACCAGCCTCCTTGCGGCGAGCTAGATCGTTGCGGGCGGATCCCGCGGCGGCTACCCGTAGAGGCGATCGATCTCGTCCGCGTACTTCTCCGCCACGACGTTGCGCTTCACCTTCATCGTCGGCGTCAGCTCGCCGGTCTCCTGGGAGAGGTCGTGGGGGAGGATCTCGATCTTCTTCACCTGCTCGACCCGGGCGAAGCGCTGGTTGATCTCCTCGACGTGGGCCATGACCGACTCCTTCACGGCGGGGTCGGCGGCGACGGCGGCGGGATCGGCCGGCAGGTCGTTGGCGGCGGCGTGCTCCAGCGCCGCCTCGGGGTCGAGCGTCACCAGCGCCACCAGGTAGGGCCGCCGGTCGCCGATCACCACGCACTGGCTGACCAGCGGGTGCTGCTTGATCTCCGCCTCCAGGTTCGCGGGGGTGATGTTCTTGCCGCCCGCGGTGATGATGATGTCCTTCTTGCGGCCGGTGATCGTGAGGAAGCCGTCCTCGTCGATCTCGCCCAGATCGCCGGTGTGCAGCCAGCCGTCGACGATCGTCTCCCGGGTGGCCTCCTCGTTCTTGTAGTAGCCCTGGAAGACGTTGCCGCCCTTGACCAGGACCTCGCCGTCGTCGGCGATCTTCACCTCGCAGCCCTCGAAGGGCCGGCCGACGGTGCCGATCTTGTAGGCGTCCGGGGTCGAGATCGTGGCCGCGGTGGAGGTCTCGGTCATCCCGTAGCCCTCCAGC
The DNA here is from genome assembly GCA_964487515.1 of uncultured Conexibacteraceae bacterium. Taxonomy (GTDB): domain Bacteria; phylum Actinomycetota; class Thermoleophilia; order Solirubrobacterales; family 70-9; genus RHKX01. Next base: position 3,749 of record CAZARJ010000091.1, read on the forward strand.
ACGAGCACGCCGGCCGCCTCGAAGAAGCGCAGGATGTCGGGGTTGATCGGCGCCGCGCCGGAGACGCAGAGCCGGATCCGGCCGCCGAACAGCTCCCGGATCTTGCTCAGCACGCGGGCGTCGGCGAAGCCGTGCTGCAGGCGCAGCAGCGGACCGGGCTCGCGACCCTCCCGCTCGAGCGCGCGCACGCGCCGGCCGACCCCGATCGCCCACCAGAAGATGCGCTTCTTGAGGCCGCCCTCCTTGTCCATCGCCGCGGTCGCGGTCGCGTAGACCTTCTCGAAGATCCGCGGCACGGAGGGGAAGTAGTGCGGCCGCACCTCCTGCAGGTTGGGGATGATCTTGAGCGGGTCCCGCTCCCAGTAGGCGAGCGTGCAGCCGATGTCGAAGCAGCCGAGCTGGATCAGCAGGGCGAAGGAGTGGGCCAGGGGCAGGAAGAGGTAGGTGATGTCGTCGGGCTCGATCACCTGCGCCCGCCGGGTCATGTCGAGCATCGCCCGGTAGTTGCCGTGGCTGATCACGCAGCCCTTCGGGGGGCCGGTGGTGCCCGAGGTGTAGATGATCGTCGCCACGTCGTCGGGTGTGATCGCCTCGTAGTGCGCGCGCCACTCGGCGGCGTCCCGGCCGCGGCCGCGCTCGGCGATCGAGGCGAGCGAGATCGCGTCGTCGGCCTCGCCCTCCATGAGCACGACCTCGCGCAGCTCCGGCAGCCGATCGCGCACGGCCCTGACCTTCTCGAGCTGCTCGGCATCCTCGACCACGACCACCTTCGCATCCGAGTTCTCGAGCACGTAGTGGCACTCCTCGGGCGAGTTGGTCTGATAGATCGGGATGACGACGGCGCCGATGCTCAGCGCCGCCAGATCGGCGTGCGTCCACTCGGGCCTCGTGTTCGCCAGGATCGAGACCTTGTCGCCGCGCGCGATCCCGATGTCGGCGAGGCCGAGCGCGATCTCGCGCACGGTCTCCTCCAGCTCGGCGTAGGTGCGGCTGACCCAGGTCCCGCCCCCGTCCTTGTGCAGGGTCGCGGTGCCGCTGCCGTAGCGCTCCGCGGCGCGCGGGAGCAGGTCGGCGAGCGTCTCGCTGCCGGTCCCCGGGGTCGTCGTGCTGTTCGCAGAGGCCGTTGCCGCCATGCCCTCTCGTGCTCCTCTCGGTGATGCGCGTTCCGGGACTGGTTGGACCCGATGCGCGCAGTCTATGTAAGGGCGGTCGGCTCAGCGCCGCCCCGGGCGCATGCGCCGCTCAGGCGGCGCGCTGCTGCCGCGGCTCCCCCGCGCTCCGCATCGAGCTCAGAAAGAGCGTCTTGTCGACCTTGCCGTGCAGGATCGGTATCCCCAGCTCGACGCACCTCGCGATCACCTCCTGCCGCTCCATCTTGACCTCCGTGGCCAGCTCCGTGGGCGTCAGGTGATTCGCCAAGGCAAGCTCCTTCGTTTCGACGACTGCCTGCCCCTCGATGTATATCGCCCTGGCCGGCGCTGTCAAGGCTGGCGGGCCGCGCGCCGGTGGCGTGGCGAGGGCGCCGCCGGGGACGCCGATCGCGCGCGCCTCTACGATGCCGTCCCGTGGGCGCCGAGCGAGCCGCACCGATCGACAGGCCGTCCGGCGAGCGGTTCGTCGAGTCGCTCATGGACACCGAGCTCTACTCGATGGGCGCGTTCTTCTGCGACCAGCACCCCGAGCTCGTGGACGAGGTCGTCGAGCGCAGCGCCGAGATCGAGCGCCGCGGCCTGAGCGCCTACGCGGAGGCCGCGTCGATCGGGGTCGAGGAGGCGTTCGGGACCCTGCTCACCGGCCTGGCGGTCCGCTACTACAAGGCCGTCGCGGGCTAGGCGGGCGGGGGAAGTCGATGAGCAGCCGGTGGGTGCCACGGATCCTGCTCGCCCTCGGCGTGCTCGCGATCGGCGCCGCGATCGTCTCGCTGTCGGTCGGCGAGCATCGCGAGGAGCACTTCGACATCAGCGGCGCGGGCGAGGTCCAGCAGCTGGTCGGCGGGATCGAGCAGCAGGGCGACCGGCTCGGGCCCGCGGATGCGCCCCTGAAGCTGGAGCTGTTCACCGACCTGCAGTCGCGCGAGTGCGCCGACTACGAGCTCGACGTGGTCGAGCCGCTGATCGTCGACTACGTGCGCACCGGCGAGGCGCAGATCGTCCTCCACCACTACCCGCTTGGCCCGAAGCCGGCGACGCTGGCCGGGCTGGCGGCGGAGGCAGCCGGGCTCCAGGACCGCCAGTGGCAGTTCGCATCGCTCTTCTTCCGCAACCTCGGCGAGGTGCCGAGCTCCGGCGTCTCGCGCGAGTTCCTCGACGAGGTCGCCGGCCTGATCCCCGAGCTCGAGGTGCCGGAGTGGCAGCGGGCCCTGGACGAGGCGGAGGGCGAGGGGGAGAGCGAGATCGAGAAGCTCGCCCTGGCCGACAACGACCTCGGCTCCGAGCTGAAGCTGCCCGCCCACCCTGCGTTCGTGGTCACCGGGCCCAACGGCAGCGAGGAGCTGGACGACGGCCCCTCCCTGGAGGACGTGAAGGCCGCGATGGACCGCGTCGGCTAGGCGGTCCTGCGATACTTTCGACGCCTCGGGGCGTGGCGCAGCCTGGTAGCGCGCACCGTTCGGGTCGGTGAGGTCCCCGGTTCAAATCCGGGCGCCCCGATAGCCAGCAGCCGGGGGTGACGCAGGGCAGGACATGCAGCTTGCCCCTGCGCCACCCCCGCCGTGGTGCCCGATCCCCTTCTTCCCGCCCGCCGGGTCGATAGATGCCGGAATCCCGGCCGAAGTCAATGCCGGCGCGGCTGGACGCGCAGGGCGGATCTCCGGGCGTGCATGTGCTGAGCTTGCACTTCACCGGGTATGGCACGGGTTTCGGCAAGTTCAGCGATGAAGGTGTGTTGGGCTGAATGCTGAGCTTGCACTTCACCGCCTATCGCACCGGTTCAGGCAAGCTCGGCGGCGGAGCCGGCCCTTCTCATCGGTCGGGATCGGGTCGTCAGCGGCGGCGGGCGTAGCGCTCGATCACGAGCTGCTCGGTGACCGGCATCGCGATCTCGTCGCGCTCGGGGGCGCGCAGCACGCGGCCGGCGAGGGCGTCGTGGTCGGCCTCCAGCCAGGCCG
>CAZARJ010000092.1:0-6799 GCA_964487515.1 uncultured Conexibacteraceae bacterium
GCGCGCTCAAGGTCGGCCCGATGCGCCGCTTCGCCGCCGAGCACGGGATCGACCTCGAGGCGAGCTGGGCGTACTCGGACGCGGCCTCGGATCTGCCGATGCTCGAGCTGGTCGGCAACCCGGTCGCGGTCAACCCGGACGCCGAGCTGGCGCGGGTCGCGGCGGAGCGTGGCTGGCGGGTGATGCGCTTCGAGAAGCTCGGGCGCCGCCTCGCCCTGGCGGGCTCGGCGATCGCCGCGGCGACCGTCGCGGGCGTTGCGAGCTGGGTGCTCGGCCGCCGCGAGGCGGCCCGGGGCCGGCGCCGCGGGTAGGGTCGGGGCATGGACGGAGCTGAGCTCGCCGGGGCCGGGATCGCCCGCCAGGCCGAGATGCTCGACGCGGGCACGGTCTCCTCGCGCGAGCTGGTCGAGGCCTGCCTGGCCCGCATCGAGGCCCTGGACCCGACCGTCAACGCGTTCCGGGTCGTGCTCGCGGAGCGGGCCCGCGAGGAAGCCGAGGAGGCGGACCGCCGCCTGGCCGCGGGCGAGCGCGCGCCCCTGCTCGGCGTGCCGGTGGCGTTCAAGGACAACGTCGACATCGCCGGCGAGCTGACCACGCACGGGACGCGGGCGTTCACGGAGCCCGCCGCCGCCGACGCGGAGCAGGTCCGGCGGCTGCGGGCGGCCGGCGCGATCCCGATCGGCAAGACCACGCTCCCCGAGCTCGCGATCTGCGGGTTCACCGAGACGGAGGCCTGGGGCGTGACCCGCAATCCGTGGGACCCCGGCCGCAGCCCCGGAGGATCGTCCGGGGGGTCCGGCGCCGCCGTGGCCGCCGGCATGGTCGGCGCCGCCTCGGCGTCGGACGGGGCGGGCTCGATCCGCATTCCGGCGGCCAACTGCGGGCTCTACGGGCTGAAGCCGCAGCGGGGCCGGATCAGCCTGCTGCCGGACCGCCGCCACTGGCTCGGGCTCTCGCAGGCGGGCTGCGTGAGCCGGCGCGTGATCGACACCGCGCTGTGGCTCGACGTGACCGCCGGGGCGGCGCCGGGCGACGCCGACCGCCCGCCGGCCCCGGAGGGCAGCTACGTCGCGGCCGCCGGGCGGGCGCCGGGCAGGCTCCGCGTCGCCCTGTCGCTGAAGCCGGTGCGCGCCGCCGCGCCGCCGCTCCTCGACGATCGCGTCCGCGACGCGGTGCACGGGCTGGCCGGCGTGCTCCGCTCCCTCGGGCACGAGGTGATCGAGCGGGACCCCGACTTCGGCATGGTCGGGAACATGGTGGCCACGCGCTATCTCGCCGGCATCGCCGAGGACTACCGGAAGGTCCCGCGCCCGGAGCTGCTCGAGCCCCGCACCCGCGGCTTCGGCAGGCTCGGCGCCGCGCTCCCCGGGCGCCTGGTGCGGGCCGCGTGCGCCTCGGAGGCCCGCCACGCCGCCCGGATCAACGCGATCTTCGACGACGTCGACGTCCTGCTCACCCCGACGACCGGCGAGCCCGCGATCGAGATCGGGCGCTGGGCGGGCCGGGGGGCCTTGCGCACCCTGCTCGGCATGAGCCGCACCTATCCGTACACCCCGGTCTGGAACTACACCGGCCAGCCGGCCGCGTCGGTTCCCGCCCCGGTCCCCGACGGGGTGCCGCCGATCGGAGCGACCCTCGTCGTCGCCCCCGACCGCGAGGAGCTGCTGCTCTCGCTCTCGGCGCAGCTCGAGGCCGAGCTCGCCTGGCCCGATCGGGTCCCGCCGGACGTCGCCTGAGCCGGCTCAGGCCAGGCCGTGCCGGCGCGCCTTGCGCACCCCCGCCCGGGTGCTCGCGCCCGCGCCGAGCACGAAGAGGGCCTTCGAGGCGGGCAGCCGGTGGCCGCGGCCGCGGTCACCGGCACGACCATCGGCATCCCGTCCCCGCCGGCCCAGGCGAGCAGCGTGTGGGGGAGGCGCCGGATCTCGCGGAGCAGCCGCTGCGCGTCGACCCGGGGCCCGGCTCCGTTCCGCGGCGGATCCTGGGCGGGCGGGGGAGCGGGCTGCGGCGCGCCGAGCATGGTGGGCTCGCCGCTTCCGCCCAGGCCCGCCCAGACGAGGATCCTGCGCACCTCAACCGTGATCGCGACGCGCTCCCAGTAGTAGACGCGCAGCCAGCGCCCGGCGATCCCGCCCCGGACCGGCCCGAGAAACCGCTCCCAGTGGCCCCCGATCGACTCCAGCCAGGCCCGGTCGGGCTCCCGCTGGATGCGGGCGTGCCCCTGCACGAGGACCAGCTCGGGGCGCTTCGCGAACCCGTGCTCGCGGGCGTGGTAGCAGATCGCGACGGAGGGGTTGGCGCGCACCCGGGCGAGCTTCTTCCAGAGGCCCAGCGAGCTGGTCACCGTCACCGTGCCGGCCTCGCGATCGCGGATCCCGAGCGGGGCCATGGGGACGGTGACCGCGCCCCGCGCCGGGGTCAGGTAGGTGAATCCCGCGGCCGCATCGCCGGTCAGGATCTCGTCGACGTCGTCCGGCCACGCGGGCATCACGCCAAATCTATCCGGCCGCCGGCGGGCGCGATTGCGAGCGGACCGGTGCGGGTATATAGCACTGCGATGTCGGAATTCGAGGTCGTGCGCAGCGAGATCGACGGCTGGGACGTGCGCCGGGTGGGGGAGGCCCAGGCGCTGTCGAACCATGCGACGCGCGAGGAGGCCGAGGAGGCCGCGCGCCTGGAGAACGGCGGCCGGCCGGTGGAGGTCCACGCCGACGTCTACTCCGAGCCGCCGGTCGAGGAGATCAACAAGGCGCGCATGGTGCTCACCGTGGCCGCGGTGGCGCTGACGATGATCCTGCTGATCGCCGTGATCGGCTACGTCGTCTCGGTCACCGGGTTCGGGAACTGAGCCCGGGAGCCGTCGCGCCGCCGCCGGCCCCCCGGGGCGCAGAGGGATAAGATCGCCGCATGAGCGAGCGCAAGATCCGAGTCGTCGTCGCCAAGCCCGGCCTCGACGGCCACGACCGCGGGGCCAAGATCATCGCCCGCGCGCTGCGGGACGCCGGGATGGAGGTCATCTACACCGGCCTGCACCAGACGCCCGAGCAGATCGTCGCCACCGTGATCCAGGAGGACGCCGACGCGGTCGGGCTCTCGATCCTCTCCGGGGCGCACATGACCCTGGTCCCGAAGATCGTCGAGCTGCTGCGGGAGCAGGACGCCTCCGACGTGCTGGTCACGGTCGGGGGGACGATCCCCGCCGACGACGTGCCGGAGCTGAAGCGGCTCGGCGTCGCCGAGGTCTTCACCCCGGGCTCCCCGACCGACGCGATCGTCGACTTCCTGCGCGACGCCGCCGCTGCGGCGCCCGCCTGAGCCCTTCGGGCCGGCGCCGCCCTGCCGTCCGGCGCGGGCGGGCACGCGCGCGCCCCGGGATCGCCCTACGCGCCCGGACCGATTGACTAGTCAGTCAGTGGCCGCTCAACCCGCTAGCATGCCCGCCGCAAGTCCCCCAAGGAGGCACCCACCTTGAAGATCTGTTGTCTAGTCAAAGAGGTGCCGGACGCCGCTGTCCAGAAGCGGATCGATCCGGACACCAAGCGCCTCGACCGCTCCGGCGAGAAGAACCTGAACCAGTTCGACACGCATGGCATCGAGGCCGCCATGCAGATCCGCGAGGGCGGGAAGGTCGACGTCGACGAGATCGTCGCCGTGACGATGGGCCCGACGAGCGCCTCGCGCGCGCTGCACAAGGCGGTCGCGCTCGGGGCAGATCGCTCCGTCCACCTGACCGACGACGCCCTCGCCGGCTCCGACGTCTGCGCCACCGGCTACGCCCTGGCGAAGGTGCTGGAGACCGAGTCCCCCGATCTCGTCCTGCTCGGGCAGCAGTCCGACGACGGCGAGTGCTACACGATCGGCGCGGTCGTCGCCGACCACCTGAAGATGCCCTCGCTGACGCAGGTCATCGACATGGAGGTCAGCGAGGGCAAGCTGCGCTGCGAGCGCCAGGCCGAGTACGGCTACGACACGGTCGAGGTCGAGACGCCGGCCGTGATCAGCGTCGGCGGCGAGATCAACGAGCCCAGCTACCCGTCCCTGAAGGCGATCATGGGCGCGAAGAAGAAGCCGCTCGACACGAAGGCGACCGGCGACGTCGGGATCGAGGGCGACAAGGTCGGCGAGGCCGGCTCCCAGACCCAGGTCCTGGCCATCAACCCGCCGCCCGAGAAGGAGGCCGGCGAGGTGTTCGAGGACGAAGACACCGCGGAGACGGTCGAGAAGATCGTCGCCTGGCTCGACGAGAGGAAGCTGATCTAGATGGCGGACATCCTGGTTTACGCCCTCCACGACGACGAGGGCAACTTCAACAAGAACTCGCTCGGCGCGATCTCCGAGGCCGCCAAGCTGGCGGGCGAGATCGGCGGCTCGGCGAGCGCCGTGGTCGTCGGCGACGTCAGCGACGATGCGGCCGCCGGGCTCGGCGCCTACGGCGCGGCCAAGGTCTACCGCGCGAAGTCGTGCCCGGAGGGCCTGGCGCAGCCGATCGTCGACGTGATGGCGAAGGTGATCTCCGACAACGGGATCCCCTACGCGCTGTTCGGCGGCGGGCTGCTCGGCTTCGAGATCGGCGCCGGCCTGACGGCGCGGCTCGGCGCCGGGGTGACGATGGAGGTGACCGCGGTCAAGGCCGACGGCGGCAAGCTGGTCGCCGAGCGGCCGGTCCTGCAGGACTCCGCGGTCGTCGACGTCGGCTACGTCTCCGAGCCGGGAATCATCATCGGCCGCCTGAACGCTTTCGACATCGCCGAGCCGGGCTCCGGCACGGCCGAGATCGAGGACGTCGAGGTCGAGCTCTCCGAGTGGTCGACCAGGGCGAAGATGGTCACCCGCGGCGAGGCGCGCGGCGAGGACGTCAACATCGAGGACGCCGAGATCCTCGTCGGCGGCGGTCGCGGCCTGGGCGAGAAGGAGAACTTCAAGCTCGCCGAGGATCTGGCCGAGGCGCTGGGCGGAGCCGTCGCGGCGACCCGCGCCGTGGTCGACGCCGGCTGGTACCCGTACTCGACGCAGATCGGGCAGACCGGCAAGACGGTCGCGCCGAAGCTGTATCTGGCGGCCGGGATCTCGGGCGCGATCCAGCACAAGGTCGGCATGCAGAGCTCCGAGAGCATCGTCGCGATCAACAAGGACCAGAACGCGCCGATCTTCGAGTTCTGCGACCTCGGCGTGGTCGGCGATCTGCACAAGATCATGCCCAAGCTGACCGAGGCCATCAAGGCCCGGAAGGGCGGCTGAGCCGACCGGCCGCCCCGCGCCGGAGGGCGGGAGGTGGGGGGTCGCCCGGCGGCCGCCCCGCCCCGCCCGGAGCCGGCCCCCCGACACGAAAGGAAGCCCTACCGATGCCCGCGACACCCGCCGACTTCCCGCCTCCGTTCGACCCCGGCGACCACGTCGGCCCACCGACCGACGCCGAGGACGAGCGCCTCGAGGCGGGGGTCGTGATCGTGGGCGGCGGGCCGGCCGGGCTGGCCTGCGCGAACCGGGTCATGCAGCTGCTCGAGGACGAGCCGGAGCTGACCGAGCGGCTCGGCGAGATCCCGGTCGCGGTGCTCGAGAAGGGCAAGGTCTGCGGCGCCCACAACCTGAGCGGCGCCAACATGCGCCCCTCGGCGATGGAGGAGCTGTTCCCGGACCTCGACCGCAGCGAGTGGCCGGTCTACGGGGAGGTCACCAAGGACGCGGTCTACCTGCTGACCAAGCGGCACGCGATCCCGCTCAAGCCGCCGCCGCCGAACTTCCGCAACCACGGCAACTACGTGACCTCGATCTCGAAGCTGAGTCGCTTCCTGGCCGACCGCGCCGAGGAGGCGGGCGCCTACATCCTCACCGAGACGGTCGCCGACAAGCTGCTGGTCGAGGACCGGATCGTGCGCGGCGTGCGCTCCGGCGACAAGGGGCGGGGCAAGGACGGGGAGGAGCTCGGCAACTTCGAGCCCGGCTCCGACCTGATGGCGCGCGCGACGGTGCTCGCCGAAGGCACGCTCGGGCATCTCACCGACTGCGCGGTCGACTACTTCGACCTGGCCGGCGACGCGAAGCGCTGGGAGATCGGCGTCAAGGAGGTCTGGGAGGTCGCCAAGCCGCTCGACCGGGTGATCCACACGATGAACTGGCCCCTACGCAAGTCGCCGAAGTACAACGAGTTCGGCGGCTCGTTCATCTACCCGATGGGCGACGACAAGATCTGCATCGGGATGGTCGCCGGCCTCGACACCACCGACGCGACCTTCTCCTGCCACGACCTGCTGCAGCAGTTCAAGACCCACCCCTTCGTCCGCGACCTGCTCGCGGGGGGCAAGCGGGTCGGCTGGGGCGCGAAGACGATCCCCTCGGGCGGCTACTGGTCGATGCCGCGCAAGCTCGCCGTGCCCGGCATGGTGATGTGCGGGGACAACGTCTCGATGGTCAACATCCCGTACCTGAAGGGCATCCACTACGCGATGCACGCCGGGATCTACGCCGCCGAGGCGATCGTCGCCAAGCTCAAGGAGGATCCCGACTCGGTCGACTTCTCCGCCTACGACGAGCGCGTCCGCAGCTCCGAGATCGAGAAGGACCTCTACCGCTCGCGCAACGTGCGCCAGCACGGCGACAAGGGCTTCTTCATGTTCGGCGCGATCGCCAACGCCTGGCTGCTCTCCGGCGGCGCCCTGCCGCCGGGCCACAAGGAGTGCGAGTCGGATGCCACGGTCGAGATGACGATCGGCGACGCGGTGGAGAGCTACCCGGAGCCCGACAACGAGCTCACCTTCAACAAGCTGGACTCGGTCTTCCTGTCCGGCAACGCGACCCGCGACGA
>CAZARJ010000093.1:0-6797 GCA_964487515.1 uncultured Conexibacteraceae bacterium
GGCCGCCCGGATCGCGGCGGCCAGCGCCCGCAGCGCCAGCTCGTCGCGGCGCCGCCACCGCACGTCGAGCAGCTCCCGGGCGCGGGCCGGGAGCGTGCCGCGGACCAGCCAGGTCGAGCCGTTGACCACCAGCGGGTGCAGGATCGCCCAGGCCGGCCCCTCGAGCCGCGGGTAGGGAGCGGGGAGGCGGCGCTTCGGCTTGCGGATCGAGGCGCGCGCGATCGACGTCGGCTCGAGGACGTGCTCCAGCATGTGCCGCCAGTACTCGACGAAGGCGGGGTAGTCGGCGGGGACCGGGCGCATCGACACGCCGTAGCGCCCGTACCAGGTGATCGACTCGGCGTAGAGCCGCTGCTTGGCGCCGTCGGAGAGCGGCCCGCCGAACAGCTCCTGGGTGGCGATCTGCGCCTCGAAGAACGTCGCGTGCGCCCAGAAGTAGGTCTTCGGCTCGAGCGCCGCGTAGCGGCTTCCGTCCGGCAGATTGCCGGCGATCGGGCGATGGAAGTCGCGGACCGCCCGCCCGGTCGCCTCCCCGTCCTCGTCGTAGACGACGCCGAGGATCGGGCCGGCCGAGCGCATGATCCGGTTCCAGGGGTTGGCGAAGAAGTCGGAGTGCTCGCGCAGCCCGGCGTCGATCGCCGGGTGCATCGCCTGCAGGATCCCGGCCCGGGCGGCGAGCAGGGCGTTGCGCGAGTCACCCAGGTAGCGCCAGGTGAGCGAGCCCGGCCCGAGCGGCGCTCCGGCGGGGGCGGAGGCGCTGCGCGCAGTCGACGCTGAAGTCATGCCCCGACCGTAATACGAGCGAGCGCTCGCTTTCAACTCGCGCTCTGCCATCATCCGGGCATGGCAGCAACCTCCCGCAGGATGCCGCGTCAGGCGCGATCGCGCGCGACCGTCGAGCGCATCCTCGACGCCGCCGCTCGCGTTCTCGAGGAGGCCGGCTACCACGGGGCGTCGACGAACGCCATCGCCGCGGAGGCGGGCGTCAGCCCGGGCAGCCTTTACCAGTACTTCGCCGACAAGGACGAGATCGTCGCCACGATCATCCGCCGTCTGATCGACGCCTTCGCCGTCGACATCACGCCCGCGCTGCGCGAGGCGCCGACCGCCGACCCCGCCACCGGGACGCGCGCGGTTCTCGCGGCCGTCCTCGACGTCCTCGAGCCCCGGGCGGCGCTGCTCTCGGCGCTGGTGGATCGCGTGCCGACCGCCGAGCAGGCCGAGGCGCTGGGGGCCGTGCGCGCCCGGATCGGCGACTTCATCCACCGGATGCTGCTCGCCCGGGACGGCGGCCGGCCCAGGGAGGACGTCGAGCGGCTGAGCTGGATCATCCTCGAGCTCACCCAGCACCTGCCGGTCCGCTACCTGCTCGACCGCCCGCCGATCCCCCGCGAGGCGTTCATCGACAGCCTCACGCGAATCGTCCTCGACCTCACAGCTCCCGGCGCCGAGGCGGCCGATCAGGCGCGGCCCGCGCGCTCGTAGCCCGGCCGGGCCCCGCCGGCCCGGAACGCTCTACGCGCGCAGCTCTACCGCCGGGCGGTCCCGGCGGCGCACGCCCCCGGGGATCGCCAGGGCGGCGAGCACCGCCAGCCCGACGCCGACGGCCGACATCGCGAAGGCCGTCGTGTAGCCCGCCTCCTCGGGCAGCCCGGACGCCGTCACCTGCCCGGCGATCAGGCTCGCCGCCGCCTGGCCGCCGATCGCGCCGCCGATCGTCCGCATGATCGTGTTCATCCCGGTGGCGACCCCGGTCTGGGTCTGATCGACGGCCTCCACGATCAGGTTCGCCATCGCCGCGAAGGAGAACCCGATCCCGAGGCCCATGATCGTCGTGCCGACGTAGATCGCGGCGTGGCTGCTGTGCCAGAGCGCCAGCATCAGGAAGGCCGCCGTGGCCAGCGAGGTGCCGATCAGCAGCGGCAGCTTCGACCCGTAGCGGCCGCCCATCCACCCCGACAGGGGCCCGGCGACCAGCATCACGAGCGCCGACGGGAGCATGAAGAGCCCCGCCGCGGTGACCGTGGCCCCGAACCCGAATCCCGCCTCCGGGGGGACCTGGACGAACTGCGGGATCAGGATGTAGGAGCCGAACATCCCGAAGCCGATCAGGACCGCGGTCAGGTTGGTCGTGAACACGGCGCGGCGGCGCATCATCCGCATGTCGACGAGGGGGGCGGGATGGCGCTGCTCGTAGCGGACCCAGGCGGCCCCGAGCACGAGCGCCGCGGCCGCGAGGCCGAGGAACGGCGCCGAGGTCCACCCCCAGGTGCCGCCCTCGCTGATCGCGACCATCAGCGCCAGCAGGCCCCCGGACAGAAGCAGCGCCCCGCCCCAGTCGACCCGCGCGGGGCTGCGGACCGGGCTCTCGGGGACGAACCTGTGCGTCGCGATCGCCGCCGGCACGACGACGATCAGGGCGAGCCAGAAGATCCACTCGTAGGCGACGTGGTCGACGATCACGCCGCTCAGCACCAGCCCGGCGCCGCCGCCGATCCCGAACGTGGCGCTGATCAGCCCGATCCCGGTCGCCACCTTCTCGCGCGGGAACTCGTCGCGGATGATCCCGAAGGAGAGCGGGAAGATCGCGCCGCCGGCGCCCTGGATCGCCCGGCCCAGGATCAGCGTCTCGATCGAGTGTGAGAGGGCGGCGACCAGCGAGCCGAGCGCGAAGACCGACAGGGTGATGACGAGCAGCCGCTCCTTGCCGAACATGTCCCCGAGCCGGCCGATGATCGGCGTCGCCACCGAGGCGGTGAGCAGGTAGCCGGTCAGCGCGAAGGTGACGAGCGTCGTCGTCGTGCTCAGGTCCTCCTGGATCCGCGGCAGGGCGGGGGCGATCATCGTCTGCGAGAGGGCGAAGGCGAGCGCCCCGGTCAGCAGCACGCCCAGCGTGACCGCGTAGTGCTGTCGCTCGGGCGCGGGATCCGCCGCGCGCCCACCGCCGGGTGTCATGCGGGGAGCGTGTCGAGCTCGGCGGCCAGAGCCTCCACGCGCCGGGAGATCTCGTCGCGGATGGCCCGGACGGCGGCGATCGGCAGGCCCTTGGGGTCGGGGAGGTCCCAGTCGAGGTAGCGCCTGCCGGGGATGTAGGGGCAGGCGTCGCCGCAGCCCATGGTCACGACGACGTCGGCCCGCGCGGCGAGCTCGGGGGTGAGGGGCCGCGGCCGCCGGCCGGAGAGATCGACGCCGATCTCCCGCATCGCCTCGATCACCCGCGGGTGCACGCGCCCCTCCGGGTCGGCCTCGCTGCCCGCGGAGAGCGCCCGGTGGCGGCCCCCGGCGGCGCGCTCGAGCAGCGCCGCGCTCATCTGCGAGCGCCCGGCGTTGTGCAGGCAGACGAAGAGCACCGTCGCCAACAGCTCACCTCCGCCGGATGACGGCGGCCTCCCCGGTGCCGGCGGCGCTCACGCGGCCGGCGCGGGCTTGCGGGCGCGGATGATCGCCGAGGCGGCCTGCTCGTGGACGCGGTGCGTGGCGCGGACCTCGATCCCGGTGAAGCCGGCCGCGGCCAGGCCCGCCCGCAGCTCCTCCTCGGTGAGGGCCCCCGCGATGCAGCCCGTGTAGGCGGCCATGTCGGCGCGGGTGGCCTCGTCCATGTCCGGATCGGCGATCACGTCCGAGACCGCGAGGCGCCCGCCGGCGCGCAGGACCCGGGCGGCCTCGCGGAGCGCCTGCGGCTTGTCGCCGGAGAGGTTGAGGACGCAGTTGGACACGATCACGTCCACCGATCCGTCGGCCAGCGGGATGTCCTCGATGTAGCCCTTGACGAACTCGACGTTGGTGACGCCCGCCGCGGCGGCGTTGGCGCGCGCGAGCCCGAGCATCTCGTCGGTCATGTCCAGGCCGATCGCCCGGCCCCGCCCGCCGACCCGCCGGGCGCTGATCAGCACGTCCGCTCCGGCGCCCGAGCCGAGGTCGAGAACCGTCTCGCCCTCGTGGAGGTCGGCGACCTCGGTCGGCACGCCGCAGCCCAGCGAGGCCTCCAGGGCGGCGGCGGGTGCGTCCGCGGCCACCGCTTCGCCATAGAGCGTGGAGCCGAAGACCGGGGCCCCGGACCCGCCCGTCAGCGAGATCGGCCCGCAGCACGATGCCGAGGGCGCGGCGGCGCCGGCGGCGGAGGCGGCGGCCGCATATCGCTCGCGCACCGTCTCCCGGATGTCGGGCGCGGAATCCTCCGTCCGCCCGGCCGGGCAGCCGCACTCGCCGCCGGCCGCGGACGTGCCGCAGCAGGCGTCCTTCTCGGCGGGCTCGCAGCAACTCGCCTGCGCTTCGGGCTCGCAGCAGGACGGCTTCGGATCGGTGGTCGGGGTGGTCAGCTCAGCCATGAGGTCAGCTCCTTGCCGGCGTCGGGGGAGAGGGAGTAGTAGGCCCACCTGTGGCGCCGCTCGACGACGATCAGGCCGGCGTCGAGGAGCTTCCGCATGTGGTGGGAGAGAAGCGACTGGCGGATGCCGAAGAGGGCGATCAGCTCGCACTGGCAGACCGGCTCCGCGCTGCGCCGGAGCACGTCCAGGACCCGCACCCGCAGCGGCTCCGAGAGCGCCTTGGCGACGAGGGCGACGCGCTCGGCGTCGAGCGCCGGGTCGAGCCCGGCCGAGGGCGCGCAGCAGTCCGCGGCGGCGGGCCCGGCGGGCGATGTTGGCAGCTCCACGCTCATAACGGCAGGAATCGATCGGAAGGGCCGAGGTGGCACGTGATCGGGCCCGCATCCGGGCGCAACTCCATGCCACCGTGCGGAGAAACGGTAGCACCTTGCATCAACGTTCGTTGTTCTGACCCGGAGGGGATGACGGCGGCGCGCTCAGCCCCCGCGCCCGAGCGCGATCAGCCCGAGCATCGTGTGGCAGACGGAGGCGGCGAGCCAGGCGGTGACGCCGGCGGGGTCGTAGGCGGGTGCGACCTCGACGCAGTCGCAGCCGACCAGCTCGACGCCGGTCAGCGAGCGCAGGTAGGCGAGCGCCTCCCAGCTCGTCGGCCCGCCGACCTCGGGCGTGCCCGTGCCGGGCGCAAAGGCGGGGTCGACGAAGTCGATGTCGAAGCTGAGAAAGGCGGGCCGCCCGCCGGCGCGGGCGCGGGCCCGCTCGCCGAGCCCGGCCGGCGCCATCTCGCGCAGCTCCGACCACTCGATCGCCTCGATCCCGAGCTCCGCCGGGACGCCGCGGTCGGAGGCCCCGTAGAGCGTCCCGCGCATCCCGGCCTGCAGCGAGGCGGACGGCTCGATCAGCCCCTCCTCGACCGCGCGCTTGACGAAGGTCCCGTGGAAGTACCGCTGCCCGTAGTACGACTCCCAGACGTCGGCGTGGGCGTCCAGGTGCAGCAGGGCGAGGGGCCCGTGCACCGCGGCCGCCGCGCGCAGCTCGGCCAGCGCCATCGAGTGATCGCCGCCGAGGCAGAGCGGGATCACCCCGAGCTCGTGGACCGGGCGCAGGTGCTCCTCGATCCGCTTCAGCGTCTCCAGGTGGTAGCCGGGGACCGTGGGCGCGTCGCCGGCGTCGACCATCGAGAGCCGCTCGACGACGTCGACGTCCAGCTCGGGGTCGTAGGGGCGCAGCAGCACCGAGGCGCTGCGGATCGCCTCGGGACCGAAGCGCGCGCCGGAGCGGTAGGAGACCGCGTCGTCGGTGGGGATCCCGATCGCCGCGACGTCGACGGAGTCGTCCGGCGGGCGGTGGGGGAGGCGCATGAACGTCCGCGGTCCGCTGAAGCGGGGCGCCTCCTGGGGATCCGGGGGCCCGTGGTGCTCGCTCATGCTCGACTCCTCTCGCCTGCTGCCCGGCCGCTCGCGGCTCGGGGCTTCGGCGCCGCCGCGCCGCTCGCCCTGAGGGTAGTGCTCGGGGCCCTTCTCGCGCCCGCGGCGCCGGGCGGATCCGCCGGGGGCGAATGCGCGGCAATCCCGTGGCGGGGGCGGGGAACGGACGCGCGGGGGCGGGCGCAGGCCCGATTGGAAATCCCCTAAATCCGACTAGGTTCGAGGGAGTTTGCAGGCGGCGACCCTTCTGACAAGCGCGGCGACCGGAAAGGCGGGCGGGTCCGCGCCGCGATCGGCGGCCGCGCACCATCGCATCGTCGTGGTCGGCGGCGGGGCGGCCGGGATCTCCGTCGCGGCGCGCCTCTGCCGGGCGCTGCCCGAGCCCGACGTGGCGATCGTCGAGCCCTCGCCGACCCACTACTACCAGCCGTTCTGGACCCTGGTCGGCGGCGGGGTGGTGGACCGGGAGGCGAGCGCGCGCCCGGAGTCAGAGCAGATCCCGAAGGGCGCGACGTGGATCCAGGCCGAGGCGGCCGAGCTGCATCCCGAAGACAGCGGGCTGACGACCGCCGACGGCCGGGCGATCACCTACGACCACCTCGTTCTGGCCCCGGGCATCACCCTGCGCTGGGATGCGATCGACGGCCTCGAGGGCCGCCTCGGCCGGGACGGGATCTGCTCGATCTACGCCTACGAGCAGTGCCATCTGGCCTGGAGGACGATCGCGGACTTCGCCGGCGGCACGGCGCTGTTCACGATGCCGCCGCCGCCGATCAAGTGCGCCGGGGCGCCGCAGAAGATCATGTACCTGGCCGACGACGCCTTCCGCGAGAGCGGGGTCCGGGAGCGCACGCGGGTCGTCTACGGGGCGGCGACGCCGGGGATCTTCGGGGTCGAGAAGTACGGGCGGGCGCTCGAGCGGGTCGTCGCCCGGCGCGAGATCGAGACCCGCTTCCGGCAGCGGCTCGTCGCCGTGCGGGCGGACGAGCGCGAGGCGGTCTTCGCCGGCGCCGACGGCAAGGAGTCCGTGGTCGGCTACGACATG
>CAZARJ010000094.1:0-6780 GCA_964487515.1 uncultured Conexibacteraceae bacterium
GCTGGAAGCAGGGGCGATGTTGGGTTAGGGGGGTGGGGGAGGGGCACTTAGGAGAAGATACGTCGTGCGTCCAGGATGCCTTCCACGAGCTGGTCGATCTCCTGCCCGGTCGTGTAGACGCCGAAGCTGGCGCGGGCGGTCGCGGGGATGCCGAGGCGGTCCATGAGCGGCTGGGCGCAGTGGTGGCCGGCGCGGACCGCGACCCCGTGCCGGTCGAGGATCTCGGCGACGTCGTGGCCGTGGACGCCCTCGAGCTCGAAGGAGACGGGGCCGAGGCGGCCGGGCTCGGCCGGGGGGCCGAAGATGCGCAGGCCGGGGATCTCTCCGAGGCGGCCGATCGCCAGCGCAGCGATCTCCTCCTCGTGCGCCCGGGCCGCCTCCATGCCGATCCCGTCGAGCCAGCGCAGGGCCGCCGCCAGGCCGATCGCCTGCGCGATCGCCGGGGTGCCGGCCTCGAAGCGCGCCGGGGGGTCGGCGTAGGTGGCGCCGGCGCGCGTGACCTTGCGGATCATCGAGCCCCCGCCGAGGAAGGGGGGCATCTCGCGCAGCAGCCCGAGCCGGCCCCAGAGCGCGCCGACGCCGGTCGGCCCGTAGACCTTGTGCCCGGTGAAGGCGAAGAAGTCGATCTCGAGCCCGGCCACGTCGACGGCGAGCTTGGGCACCGACTGGGCGCCGTCGACGAGGATCAGGGCGCCCGCCTCGTGCGCGCGGCGCGCGAGCTCGGCGATCGGGTTCTGCGTCCCGAGCACGTTCGAGACCTGCGTGACCGCGACCAGCTTCGGCCCCCGGGCGAGCGCCGCGTCGAGCTCGTCCTCGCGCAGCCGGCCCTCGTCGTCGATCCCGACCCAGTCGATGGTCGCGCCGACGCGCTCGGCGAGCTGCTGCCAGGGGACGACGTTGGAGTGGTGCTCCATCTCGGTGAGCACGATGCGATCGCCGGCGCCGACGTTCGCGTCGCCCCACGCGCGGGCGACGAGGTTGATCGCCTCGGTCGCGTTGCGGACGAACACGATCTCGCGGCGGTCGCGGGCGCCGATGTGGTCGGCGACAGTGGCCCGGGCGCCCTCGTAGGCGGCCGTCGCCTCGGCCGAGAGCGTGTGCGAGCCGCGGTGGACGTTCGAGTGGTGGCCGCGCTCGTAGCGGTCGACCGCCTCCAGCGAGGCGAGGCAGCGCTGCGAGCTCGCTCCCGAGTCCAGGTAGGCGAGGGGCTGATCGCCGATCCGCCTGCTCAGGGTCGGGAACGCGGCGCGGATCCGCTCCGTGTCCAGGGCCGCGCCGGTGGGCGCCCGCGGCTCCGTTCTGGAGGCGACCGTCATCGGGCTCCGCACGGCCGCTCAGGCGGTCGCCGCGACCTCGTCCTTGATCCAGCCGTAGCCCTTCTCCTCCAGCTCGGCGACCAGCTCGGGGCCGCCGGACTTGACGATCCGGCCCTCGAACATCACGTGCACGTGATCGGGCTTGACCAGGTGCAGGATGCGCTGGTAGTGGGTGATGATCAGCACGCCCATGTCGGGTCCCGCGAACTTGTTGACGCCGTCGGCGACGGTCCGCAGGGCGTCGATGTCGAGGCCCGAGTCCGTCTCGTCGAGGATCGCGATCTGGGGCTCGAGCAGCGCCATCTGGAGCATCTCCATGCGCTTCTTCTCGCCGCCCGAGAAGCCGTCGTTGAGGTAGCGCGAGGAGAACTCCTTCGGCACCTGCATCAGCTTCATCGCCTCCTGGGTGGTGCGGGCGAAGTCCTTGAGCTTGATCTCCGGCTCCCCGCGGGCCTCGCGGCGGGCGTTCACGATCATCCGCAGGTACTTGGCGACGGTCACGCCGGGGACCGCGACCGGGTACTGGAAGGCCATGAACAGGCCGGCGCGCGAGCGCTCGTCGGGGCCCGCCTCGGTGATGTCCTCGCCGAGCAGCCGCACGGTGCCGTCGGTGACCTCGAAGCCCGGGTGGCCCATGACCGAGTTCGCCAGCGTCGACTTGCCGGACCCGTTGGGCCCCATCAGCGCATGCACCTCGCCCCGGCTCACCTCCAGGTCGAGCCCCTTGAGGATCGGCTTGTCCTCGGCGGACACGTGCAGGTTCTTGATCTCGAGATCGGCCACGTTCACTCCTGTCTCAGCTCGATGGGCGGGCGGCTCAAGCCGCTCCGGCCGCAACGGTGGGTCGGTTGCTGCGGTTGTTGCTGCGGTTCTCGAACTCGATCAGCTCGGCGAGGGTCGTGCCCCCGAGGGCGCGGACGATGCCCCCCTGGACCCGGGTCCAGAGCAGCTTCGTCGAGCAGGCCACATCGCCGTCGGAGCGATGCGAGCAGAGGACGCGACTCTCGACGTCGTCGAGGAAGCAGTCCATCGGTGCGATCGGGCCCTCGAGCGCCTCGACGACCTCGAGCATCCGGATCTGCTCGGCCGGGAGCGCGAGGCGGTAGCCGCCGCGGGCGCCCCGCTGCGAGGCGACGAGCCCCGCGTCGCGGAGCTTCGCCACCAGATGCTCCAGGTAGGAGACCGGTAGCGTCTCCGAGTCGGCGAGCGCTGCCAGGGCCACCGGCCGCTCGCCCTCGCGTCTCGCAAGGGCGACCATGAGCCGGATCCCGTACTCAGCCTTGGTCGAGAACAGCATGCCTAAATCCTAGCGACCCGGTCGGTTTTGCCCGTCCCGGTGGGTGGGCCGGAGCGGGTCCCCGTCACCCACCCGCCGCCCCCCGGCGCCGCCGGATCGGCCGCTCAGGGCTCGATCAGCCCGCGCCTGATCGCGTAGCGCACCAGCTCCACGCGATCGCGCATGCCGAGCTTCCGCATCGCGTTCGAGCGGTGGTTCTCGGCCGTCTTCTCGGCCATCCCCAGCAGCGCGGCGATCTCCTTGTTGGTGTGCGCCTCGGCGACCAGCTTCACGACCTCCTCCTCGCGCGGGGTGAGCTCCTCGGAGTGCGTCCCGCCGGAGCTCATCACGTCGCGGATCAGCGCCTGCTGGGCCTCCGGGGTGAGGAACGGCTCCCCACGCTCGACCGCGCGGATCGCGTCGACCAGCTCGCGGTCGGCGGCGCGCTTGAGGACGTATCCCGAGGCGCCCGCCTTCAGGGCCTCGAACAGGTAGCGCTCCTCGTCGTGCATGGAGAGGATCAGGACCGCGACCTCGGGCGCCTCGGCGCGGATCTCGCGGGTCGCCTGCAGCCCGGTCAGGCCGGGCATCTTCACGTCCAGGATCGCGAGGTCCGGCCGCAGCTCGAGGGCCAGGTCGCGGGCCTCGCTGCCGTCCGCGGCCTCGGCGACGACCTCGATCCCCTCCTCGCTGTCGAGCAGCATGCGCAGGCCGGAGCGGACCACGCCGTGATCGTCGGCGATCAGGACCCGCATCGCCCCGCTCCGAGCGGTCGCGTTCGCCGGCGTGCGGCCCGCGGCCTCCCGGCGGGCCGGTCGTCGGATGGCGTGGGCGGCGTCGTCACGGCCCGGCTCATGCTCGCAGTGTGACGCGCGTCCCGGCGCCCGGCTCCGACTCCACGGTCAGCGTCCCGCCGCTGAGCAGCGCCCGCTCGCGCATCCCGGCGATCCCGAGCGCCTCGACGTGGTTGCCCGTTGCGAAGCCCCGTCCGTCGTCGGCGATCCGCAGCTCGAGCCCGGCGCCGGCGCGCAGCAGCCGGACGCGGGCGTGCCGGGCCTCCGCGTGCTGGACGACGTTCGAGAGCGCCTCCTGGGCCACGCGGTAAGCGACGAGTTGCACATCGGCCCCCAGCCCCTCGAAGTCGCCCTCGGCCTCGAAGGCGACGGCCGTCCCGCTCTCGTCCCCGACCTCCTCGGCGAGCGCCTCCAGCGCCGCCTCGAGCCCGAGGTCGTCGAGCGTGCTCGGGCGCAGGCGGCGGGCGATCCCGAGCAGCTCCTCCATCGCGGCGGAGGCGACCTTCCCGATCGCGTCCAGCTCCGCCACGAGCCGGGGGTCGTCGACCTTGCGCCGCAGCGTCCCGATCCGCAGCAGCAGGCCGGTCAGCGCCTGGTTGACCTCGTCGTGCAGGTCGAGCGCGATCCGCGCCCGCTCGCGCTCCTGCGCGGCGAGCGCGGCCTCGGCGGCGGCCCGCCGCTCGGCCTCGAGGCGGGCGAGCATCTCGCGGAAGGTGCGCTGCAGCCGCCGCACCTCCTCCGAGCCGCGCACGTCGGGGGCCGCCCGCGCCGCGGAGGGGCGGCTCAGATCGGCGCTCTCCATCTCCTCCACGAGCCGCTCCAGCGGCTCGAAGCGGCGCGAGAGGAGGAAGACGTTCACGGCCACGGTGGCGGCGAGGGCGAAGCCGAGCACGATCCCGGTCGTGTCGCTGTCGCGCAACGTGCTCTCCGGATGCGTGGCCAGGGAGGCGGCGAGGACGGCGGCGGCGATCAGCAGCAGGTTGACCAGCAGGACCTGGGTGAGGAGCGTTCCGCGGCGCATCTCAGACTGGGATCGACCGCCCGCGGCGCGCGCATTAGCGCTGGGCGCTTAAGGCCACCTTGAAGCCGTTTGTCAATATTAAGCGTGGCACCGAGCGCCCCGAAGGAGGGACCCCGATGACGACGACCCGCAGCTCCAACTACGCAGCAGCGATCAGGACCACCGCCCTGCTCGCCGGCCTGACCGGCCTGTTGGTGGTGATCGGGGCGTTGATCGGCGGGCCCGACACGGCCTTGATCTTCCTCATCGTCGCCGCGGTGATGAACCTCGGCGCCTACTGGTTCAGCGACAAGATCGCGCTGAAGATGAGCCGCGCCCAGCCGATGAGCGAGGAGCAGGCGCCGCAGATCTACGAGATGGTCCGCGAGCTGACGACCGCGGCGAAGATGCCGATGCCGGCGCTCTACGTGATCCCGCAGGAGCAGGCGAACGCCTTCGCCACCGGGCGCAGCCCCGAACGGGCCGCGGTCGCGGTCACGGCCGGGATCACCCGTCTGCTCTCGCCCGAGGAGCTGCGCGGCGTGATCGCCCACGAGCTCGCCCACATCCGCAATCGCGACACGCTGATCCAGTCGGTGGCGGCGACGATCGGCGGCGCGATCACATACCTGGCCTACATGATGATGTGGTTCGGGGGCGACAACGACAGCCCGCTGAGCCTGATCGCCTCGCTGGCGATGGTGCTGCTGGCGCCGATCGCCGCCTCGATCATCCAGATGTCGATCTCGCGCCAGCGCGAGTTCTCCGCCGACGCGACCGGCGCGCAGATCTGCGGCAACCCGGAGAGCCTCGCCTCCGCCCTGCTGCGGCTCGAGGAGGGCGCGAAGGCGACCCCGATGCAGGTCAACCAGGCGACCGAGTGCCTCTACATCGTGAAGCCGTTCTCGGCCAAGGGCGTCGCCGGCCTGTTCAGCACCCACCCGCCGATCGAGGAGCGGGTCAAG
Source organism: uncultured Conexibacteraceae bacterium (assembly GCA_964487515.1). Taxonomy (GTDB): domain Bacteria; phylum Actinomycetota; class Thermoleophilia; order Solirubrobacterales; family 70-9; genus RHKX01. The sequence continues at coordinate 5,352 of CAZARJ010000094.1, forward strand.
CGCCTGCGGCAGATGCGCCCGTCGCTCGGCTGAGCGGGGGTTCAACGGCACGGCGGCCCGGCGGGCGGCGGGTTGCGAGTCCCCTCAGACGCGCTATACTTTATGAAGCATTGAAACCGGATCGGGTTTGAGGTGAATTGACGAGATGGCAAGTGGCGCGGAGCTGATCGAGAGGGCCAAGGAGCGGATCGAGGAGATCCAGCCCGGCGCGGCGGCTGAGGAGCTGTCGAGCAACGGGGTGGCGCTGGTCGACGTCCGCGAGCAGCACGAGTTCGAGGAGCGCCATATCGACGGGGCGGTGCACGTCCCGCGCGGCCACCTCGAGTCGCGGATCGAGCAGTTCGTGCCCGACCGCTCCAAGCGCGTGATCCTCTACTGCGCCTCCGGCGTCCGCTCGGCGCTCGCGGCCGAGACCCTGAAGGACGAGCTCGGCTACGAGGACGTCGCCTCGCTGGCGGGCGGGATCACCCTCTGGCGCGATCGCGGCCTGCCCGTGGTCACGCCACGCTCGCTGACCCAGGAGCAGAAGGAGCGCTACTCGCGCCACATCCTCGTCCCCGAGATCGGCCTCGAGGGCCAGCTCAAGCTGCTCGACGCCAAGGTGCTGCTGATCGGCGCCGGCGCGCTCGGCTCCCCCAACTCGCTGTATCTGGCGGCCGCCGGGGTCGGCACGCTGGGGATCATCGACGACGACGTCGTCGACGCGTCGAACCTGCAGCGCCAGGTCGCTCACAACACCGAGCGGATCGGGATGGCGAAGACGGAGTCGGCGCGCAAGACGATCGAGGCGCTCAACCCGGACGTGAACGTGGTCGAGCATCAGGTGCGGCTCGGCCCGGACAACGTGATCGAGCTGCTCTCCGGCTACGACGTGATCGTCGACGGGACCGACAACTTCCCGACCCGCTACCTGCTCAACGACGCCTCGGTGCGGCTGCGCAAGCCGGTCGTCTCGGCATCGATTCTGTCCTTCGACGGGCAGCTCTCGACCTTCGTCCCCTACGAGGGGCCCTGCTACCGGTGCCTGTATCCGACCCCGCCGCCGGCCGAGCTCGCTCCGAGCTGCGGCGCCGCCGGGGTGCTCGGGATGCTGCCCGGGGTCATGGGCATGCTCCAGGGCCTCGAGGTCTTCAAGCTGATCACCGGCCAGGGCGAGCCCCTGATCGGCCGGCTGCTGCTCTTCGAGGCGCTCTCGACCGAGTTCACCGAGCTCAAGGTCCGGCGCGACCCCGACTGCCCGATCTGCGGTCCCAACGCGCCCGAGATCGCCGACGAGGACCTGGGCAAGTTCCCCGACTACGAGCTCTTCTGCGCCGGCGGGCCCCCTGGCGGGCCGGGAGCCGCGCAGGCGGCGTCATCGGTCGCCTCATGACCAAGCCGGTCTACTCGGCTACCTCTTCCTTGCCTGCGCGGCTCCCGGCCTCGCCAG
>CAZARJ010000095.1:0-6754 GCA_964487515.1 uncultured Conexibacteraceae bacterium
TACTCTTTCAGGATGTCGGTCTGGATCGTCCCCCCGAGCCGCCCCCGGTCGATGCCACGCTCCTCGGCCGCGACGACGTAGAAGGCGAGCAGGATCGCCGCCGGGGCGTTGATCGTCATCGAGACCGTGACCTCGTCGAGCGGGATGCCGGCGAACAGCGCCGCCATGTCGTCGACCGTGTCCAGCGCCACCCCCTCGACCCCCACCTCGCCCAGCGAGCGCGGGTGGTCGGAGTCCAGCCCCATCAGGGTCGGCATGTCGAACGCGGTCGAGAGGCCGGTCTGCCCGTGATCGAGCAGGTAGCGGAAGCGCTCGTTGGTCTCCTCCACGGTCCCGAAGCCGGCGAACTGGCGCATCGTCCAGAGCCGCCCCCGGTACATGGACGGGTAGACGCCGCGCGTGTAGGGATAGGCGCCGGGCTCGCCCTCGTCGCGGACGTAGTCGTGCTCACTCAGGTCGGCGGGTGTATATAGGGCCTTGACGGGATGCCCGGAGAGCGTCACGCGCTCGTCCGCGGGCGCCGCTCGGGGCGCCCCCGCCGGATCCCGGCCTCCGTCCTGATGCTCTTTGGGGATGGTGCGAGCCATTCCGATAGTTGGACTATCGCATACTTCTCGCCCGCTGTCGATGGGCGCAGCTACTCGGCGAAGTCCCCGGCGGCGGCGCGGAACCGCTCCAGGATCTTCGCGATCCGCTCCAGGTCGGCGTCGCTCAGCGGCGCGGTCCCGAAGCCGGCCTCGTTGAGCTCCTCGGTGGCCGCCCGGGCGGTGGCGCGGCCCCGCTCGGTGATCGCCGCCAGGGTCGTGCGGCGGTCGTGATCGTGGGGGAGGCGCTCGACCAGCCCGGCCCGCTCAAGGCCGTCGATCGTGTTGGTGACGCTGGTCCGGTGGACCTGGAGCCGGACGCCCATCTTGCCGAGCGGCAGCGACCCCGCGCGGCTGTAGTAGAGGAGCATCAGCGCCTCGTAGCGGGCGAAGGTGAGCCCGTGCTCGGCGAGCAGCTCATTGAGCCGCGCGATCAGGATCTGATGCACCCGCATGATCGTGGTCACGGCCTTCATCGCGGGCGTCGCGGCGTCGCCCCAGTGCGCGGTCCACTGCCGCGCCGCCTCGGCGATCGGGTCGAATGGCAGCGGCTCCTTCAAACCAGACAGAGCCTTCCATATCCGGCAGCGACCTCCGGGAGCCGCTGCCGGCCCGGAGGCGGCTAACCCGCCGTGCCGCTCGAGCGCGGGGAGGCGAGCTTCGCCTCCGAGTCGCGGGCGGCGCGGGTGACCAGCTTCCGGAGCGCCCGGACGCGGGGCTCGGAGTGGCGCGCGGTCGGGGCGGCGAGGCCGACGGAGCCGACGACCTGTCCGCCGACCAGGATCGGGGCGGCGAGGCCCCAGGCGCCGACGTTGTTCTCCTCGTAGCTGTAGGCCCAGCCCCGCTCGCGGATCTCGTCGAGCTGCCCGCGGAGGACGTCCGGGTCGTTGACCGTGCCGGGGGCGATCTTCTCCAGCGGGTGCGAGAGGACGTCCTCGATCGTGGCGTCGTCGAGGAAGGCGAGCAGGGCCTTCGCCGAGGCGCCGGCGTGGATCGGGGTGACCCGGCCGATGTCGATCGTCAGCCGCAGCGAGTGGGTGGTCTCGATCCGGTCGATGCAGAGCGAGCCCCGCCGCGCCTCGTCGTGGACCGTAAGCAGGACCGTCTCCTCGGTGGCGTGGCCGAGGTCGCGCAGCGCGGCGCCGAGCCGCGAGCGGAGATCGACCGAGGCCATGGCCCGGTGCCCGAGATCCACGGCCGCGAACCCGAGCCGGTAGCGGGAGTCGGCGCGCCCGAGGTAGGAGCGGTCCTCCAGCGCGCGCACGATGCGGTGGGCGGTCGCGGTCGGCATCGACAGCTCGCGGGCGATCTCGCTCACCGTCCAGGAGGGCTGCTCGGCGGTGAACAGGTCGAGGACCCGAAGCGTCTTCTCGAGCACTTTCGGACCGCTGCTCGGGGACCCGTTCCCGCCGTTCCGGCGCGCGTCTGAGTCGGTCTTTTTCACTGCGTGGAAAGCATCCTTGATTTCGCTGGCGGACTGTGGGCGGCATGGTATCGTGCCGATCCTCAGAAAGTGAACTCATCTTTCACATAGTGATAAACGCTACTGAGACAGAGAGAGGAACCGTTGAGGCGCCGCGCCGGGCCGGGACGCCCGCCCCGCGAACGATCGAGCGCGCCTTCTCGGTGCTGGACTCGTTCACGGTCGAGGCGAGCCGCTGGCGCACCTCCGATCTCGCGCGGCACTGTGCCCTGCCGGTCCCGACGGTGCACCGGATCCTCGGCGTGCTGGAGTCGTTCGGCTATCTGCGGCGCGATCCGCGGACGCGCGAGTATCAGCTCGGCCCCTCCGCGGCGAACCTGGGCCGCCGGCAGCCCGCGGCGCGCGAGCTGCGGCGCCTCGCCGAGCCGGTCCTGCGGGCCGTCCGCAGCGCCGCCGGCGAGCGGGTGTTGCTGGCGGCGCCCAACCGATCCCGGGATCGGGGCGTCGAGATCGCCGATCTGAGGCGCGACTCCGACGCCGAGCCCGAGCCGCCGATCGGCCGCACCGGCCCGCTGCACGCCGGCGCCGCGTTCAAGGCCCTGCTCGCTTATATGGACGGAACCGAGGTCGACTCCCTGCTGGCCCATGGCCTGGAGCGCGTCGGGCCCGCCACGATCGCCAAGCCCGCGATGCTGCACGCCGACCTGGAGGCGATTCGCCGCCGCGGCTGGGCCTTCTCCCGCGAGGAGGTCCGGGCCGGGCTGTGGGCGGTGGCGGTTCCGGTCATCGACGGCAGCGGCGCCGTGCCTTGCGCGCTCGCGATCACCACCCCCGTGGAGCGCCTCGATCTCGACCTCGCGCGGCGCCAGCTGACGATCCTGGGACGGGCGGCGCGCACCCTGCGCGAGCGGCTCGCCGAGGTCCAGGAGGCCGAGATGGAGCTCGATGAGAGGGCGTGGGCGGCGTGAGCGCGGGCGCGGAGAACGGAACGGGTGCCGGGTGGAGCTTTCGCAGAGAGAACCCAACGCACGGCCGCGGCCACCCGGGGTGCGAGCCCCGGTGGGAACGCCGGCCCGAGATAGGAGACTGAGATGGCCGAGGGCGTGACCCAGAAGACGAAGACGGTACCGACGCGCGAGCGACCGCTCGATCTCTACGGGCGAGTCGCGATCGTGACCGGGGCCGCGAAGGGGATGGGCGGCCCGATCTGCGAGGCGCTCGCCGAGGAGGGAGCCTCGCTCGTCCTGGCCGGCCGCGACATGGAGGCCATCGACGCCCACGCGGAGCACCTCGGGGAGCGCTTCCCCGACGTCGAGACCGAGTCCGTGCGCTGCGACGTGACCGACGAGGCCGACACGAAGGCCCTCGCCGACGCCGCCCTGGAGCGCTTCGGCCGCATCGACATCCTGGTCAACACCGCGGGCGTGATCGGCCCGATCGAGACCCCGGCCCAGGAGGTCGGCCTGGACGATTTCCGCTTCGTGCTGGACGTGAACGTGATCGGGACCTTCCTCTCCTGCAAGGCCGTGATCCCGTCGCTGCTCGAGGCGGGCGGCGGGCGGATCATCAACATCGCCGGCACCTCGGGGCTGCGCGGCTACCGCAACCGGGTCGGATACTCGTCCTCCAAGTGGGCCGTCCGCGGGCTCACCCGCACGCTGGCCCTCGAGCTCGGCCCGCACGACGTGACCGTGAACGCGATCTGCCCGAACGTGACCAACGGCGAGCGCATGGACCGGATCGTGAACAAGAAGGCGGAGCGGATCGGCAAGACCTACGACGAGGTCTACGCCGACTTCGCCTCGCAGACCGCGCTGGGACGGTTCATCGACGAGGTCGACATCGCGGAGGCGGTGCGCTACCTCGCCTCCGACCGGGCCCGGAACGTGACCGGCCACGACATCGTCGTCGACGCCGGCTGGGACGTCTAGGTGTACCCGCGCCCGTTCGAGTACGTGCGTCCGGAGAGCGTCGAGGACGCGCTCGCCGCGCTCGCCGGCTCCGAGGCCCGCGCGATCGCCGGCGGGCAGAGCCTCGTGCCGATGATGAGCCTCGGGCTGGCGGCGCCCGAGCTGATCGTCGACCTGGCGCGCCTGCCGCTGGCCGGCGCCGAGGGCGAGGCCGGGGGAACGGTGCGGCTCGGAGCGCTGACCAGGCACCGTGAGCTGGAGCGCAGCGCGGAGCTCGGAGCGCTCGTCCCGCTCGCCGCCGAGGCGGCTCGCCAGATCGGCAATCCGCGGGTGCGCAACCGCGGCACCCTGGGCGGGAGCCTGAGCCACGCCGACCCGGCCGCCGAGCTCGGCGCAGTCGCCCTCGCATACGGGGGCGAGGCGGTGATCCAGGGACCGGGCGGCGAGCGCCGGGTCGCCTTCGACGACTTCTTCCAGGGATTCTTCGAGACGGCGGTCGCGAGCGGCGAGCTGCTCGTCGCCGCCGAGCTGCGGACCCCCGGAGTGGGCAGCGGCCACGGCTTCTTCGAGGTCGCCAACCGCGCCGACGACTTCGCTACGGCCGCCGCGGCGGCGGTCGTGGAGCTGGATGAATCGGGAAGCGCGTGCGCGCGGGTCCGCTTGGCGCTGGCCGGGGTCGCCGACCGCCCGGTCCGGATGCCGGCGGTCGAGGAGCTCTGCACGGGCGGGGCCATCGACGACGCGACCCTCGCCGAGACGGCGCGGCTGGTGGAGGAGGGCGTCGAGCCCGAGGAGGACGCATTCGCGACGGCGGGCTACCGCTCACGGGCGGCCGGCACCTGCGCCGCGCGCGCACTCGGGACGGCCTGGCGCCGGGCCCGCGGAGAGAAGGAGGAATCGTGATCGTCGAGCTGACCCTGAACGGGGCCTCGCAGAGGCTTGAGGTCCCCGCCCACTGGACGCTGTTGCGGATGCTCCGCGACGTCGCGGGCCGCACCGACGCCAAGCACGGCTGCGGCGAGGGCGTCTGCGGCGCCTGCGCGGTGCTCGTGGACGGCGTCGCGATGAACTCGTGCTCCGTCCTCGCGCCGCAGGTGCAGGGCACCGAGGTGGTGACCATCGACGGGCTCAGCGGGGAGGGCGAGCTGCATCCCCTGCAGGCCGAGATGGTCGGCCGGGGCGGCGTGCAGTGCGGCTTCTGCACCCCGGGAATGGTGCTGAGCGCGGTCGAGGCGGTGCGGATCGGCGCCGCCGGGAGCGAGGATGAGATCCGCCACAGCCTGGCCGGGAACCTCTGCCGCTGCACCGGCTATGGGAAGATCGTGAGCGCGGTCGAGGCGTATCGCGACGGCGACGCGGGCGTGACCGAGGTGGAGTCCGGCTCGCGCGGCGCCGAGCGCGACGGCGGCGCCCTCGGGCCGGCGCCCTCCGCCGGGGTGGGGGTGGGACATTGAGCGAGGTGACGGTCAAGCGCGGGCGCCGGGTGATCGGCAAGGAGCTTTCCCGCCACGACGCGATCGAGAAGGTCCAGGGCAAGACGTCCTATGCCGCCGACTTCGCGCTGCCGCGGATGCTGCACGCGATGCTGAAGCGCTCCGACTTCGCGCACGCGAAGATCCTCTCCGTCGACGTCTCCGCGGCCGAGGCGATCGAAGGCGTCGTCGCCGTCTACCTGGCGAAGGACGTGCCCCAGAACACGGTCTGGGTGGACGTCCCCGGCCAGACGCTCGAGGTCGGCGCCCTGAAGGCGCGCCAGAACGTGCTCGCCGACGGGATCGTCCGCTATCACGGCGAGCCGATCGCGCTGGTCGCTGCGGAGACCGAGGATGCCGCCCTCGCCGCGGTTGACTCGATCGTCGTCGATTACGAGCCGCTGCCCGTGCTCGACGACCCCGAGCGGGCGCTCGACGACGACGCGCCGCAGCTGCACGAGAGCGGCAACCTGCTCGCCCACTGGGAGCTCGAGGAGGGCGACGTGGAGGCGGGCCTGAAGGACTCCCACGTGGTCGTCGAGGACGTCTACCGGACGCAGTTCATCGACCACGCGTACCTCGAGCCCGAGGCGGGCGTCGCCTGGCGCGACACCGACGGCGTGATCACGATCCGGGCGGCCACGCAGGTCGTGGAGCACTTCCGCGACGTGGCCCGGATCCTGAAGCTGCCCGACAACAAGGTGCGGCTGATCACGCCCTACGTCGGCGGCGGCTTTGGCGGCAAGGAGGACATGACCGTCGAGCCCTTCCTCGGGATCGTCGTGGCGCTCACCGGGCGGCCCGTGCGGATGATCTGGAGCCGCCAGGAGTCGCTGCTGGCGCGCCAGAACCGTCACGCGGTGCGGATGCGCTATCGGACCGGGGCGGATGCCGAGGGCAACCTCGTCGCGATGGACGTCGACGTCCTCTCCGACGGCGGCGCCTACGCGCTGCTCAGCGCCCTGGTCCTGCTCTACTCGACCACCTGCGCCGGCGGGCCCTACCGGTGCCCGAACGTCCGGATCCGGGCGCGGACCGTCTACACGAACCACACCCCGTGCAGCGCCATGCGCGGCTTCGGCGGGATGCAGGTGACGCTCGGCTACGAGGGGCAGATGGATCGCCTCGCCCGCGCGCTCGACATCGATCCGCTCGAGCTGCGGCGGCGCAACTTCGTCAGCCAGGGCGACACGCTGCCGATCGGGCAGGAGCTCGAGACGTGCGTCGAGCTGCCGGCGCTGATCGACGCGGTCGGCGAAGGGCTCCCGCCGCTGCCGGAGCCGAGCGGCCCGCGCAAGGCCGTCGGGCGTGGCTTCGCCTGCAACATCCAGCCCTACGGGCGCTGCATCTGGCTCAACGACTGGG
>CAZARJ010000096.1:0-6688 GCA_964487515.1 uncultured Conexibacteraceae bacterium
CCCTTGACGTCGAGCAGGTCGACGACGAAGACGAGGGTCGCGTTGGGGGCGATCGCGGGCGGGGAGCCCTGCTCGCCGTAGGCCAGATCCGGCGGGATGATCAGCTCGCGGCGGCCGCCGACCTTCATCCCCTCGACACCGCGGTCCCAGCCGGCGATCACCTGTCCGCCGCCGAGCTTGAAGGTGAACGGCTGGCCGTTGTCCCAGGAGGCGTCGAACTGCTCGCCGGTCGAGTAGTCGACCCCTACGTACTGGACGGTGACCTCGTCGCCGGCCTTGGCGACGGGCCCGTCTCCGGGGACGATGTCCTTGCTGACCAGCTCGGTGGGCGGGTCGTCGCCGGGGACCTCGATCGCCGGCTTGCTGTCCATGTCGGTGGAGACGGAGCCCTCCGAGTCGCCGCCGCCCCGGCTCAGCACGATGCCGAGCACGAGCCCGACGACCAGCACCGCGGCGACGCCGATCGCGAGCGCGCGCGAGCGGCCCGCCGGGGCGCCCGGCGCGGGCGACCCTCCGCCGGTGTCCTCGCGCTTCTCTGTGCTGGTCTCGGTCTCGGCCATCTCGGTCCCCTCTCGTTCGCTTGCACTCAGTCGACTCGTGTCTCGCTCAGATGCGGAAGGCCCGGCGGTCAGTCGATGCGGCCGGCCCGGTCGCGGCCGACGCCCATTCTCGCGCCCGGCCGCCCACCGGCACCCCGGTCGCCGCTTCTGCCCTCGCCCGCGATCGCGTCAGGCCGTCGTCGGCACGTCGGGGAGGCTCGCCAGGGCGGCCTCCATGTCGGCGGGGTCGAACTCGAGGTCGGTGAGCTCGCCGCGGTGGTAGGCGTCGTAGGCGGACATGTCGAAGTGCCCGTGCCCGGAGAGGTTGAAGAGGATCACCCGCTCGTCGCCGGACTCCTTCGCGCGCAGGGCCTCGTCGATCGCGGCCCGGATCGCGTGCGCGGCCTCGGGCGCCGGCAGGATGCCCTCCTGGCCGGCGAACTGCACGGCGGCGTCGAAGGCGGCGGTCTGCGCGACCGCGGTCGCCTCCACCAGGCCCTCCTTGACGACCGCGCTGAGCAGCGGCGAGTCGCCGTGGTAGCGCAGGCCGCCCGAGTGCAGCTCCGGGGGGACGAAGTCGTGGCCGAGCGTGTACATCGGCATCAGCGGCGTCATCCCGACCGTGTCGCCGTAGTCGTAGCGGTACTCGCCCCTGGTCAGCGTCGGGCAGGCCGTGGGCTCGACCGCGAGCAGCCGCGTGTCCTTGCCCGCGCGCAGGTTCTCGCGCAGGAAGGGGAAGGCGAGGCCGGCGAAGTTGGAGCCGCCGCCGACGCAGCCGATGACCACGTCCGGGTACTCGCCGGCGAGCTCGAGCTGGGCCAGGCACTCCTGGCCGATCACGGTCTGATGCAGGCAGACGTGGTTGAGCACCGAGCCGAGCGAGTAGTTCGTGTCCTCGCGCGAGGCGGCCACCTCGACCGCCTCGGAGATCGCGATCCCGAGGCTGCCGCTGGGATGCGACGCCTGGCTGCGGCCCGCCTCGGTGAGCTCGGAGGGGCTGCGGTGGACGGTCCCGCCCCAGGTCTCGATCATCGCCCGCCGGTAGGGCTTCTGGTCGTAGGAGACGCCGACCATGAAGACCTCGCACTCGAGCCCGAACAGCGAGCAGGCGAGGGCGAGCGAGCTGCCCCACTGCCCGGCCCCGGTCTCGGTGGCGAGCTTGGTGATCCCGGCCTCGCGGTTGTAGTAGGCCTGCGGGATGGCCGAGTTCGGCTTGTGCGAGCCGGCCGGCGAGACCCCCTCGTACTTGTAGTAGATGTGCGCCGGCGTATCGAGCGCGCGCTCCAGGCGCCGGGCGCGGAACAGCGGCGTCGGCCGCCACAGCGCGTAGATCTCGCGCACCTCGGCGGGGATCTCGATCTCCGGGTCGGTCGAGACCTCCTGCTCGATCAGCGACATCGGGAAGATCGGCGCCAGGTCGGGCGGGCCCGCGGGCTCCATCGTCTGCGGGCTGAGCGGCGGCAGCGGATCTCCCGGCAGGTCCGCCATCAGGTTCAGCCAGTGGGTCGGGATGGCCGACTCCGGCAGCAGGTACTTGGTGGTCTCCGCCTCGCTCATCCGTCCTCCATCCCCGCGGCGCGGGGGCTCGACGCACAGGTCGCGGCGATTGTATGAGCGCCGCCCGGTTCGTGGCCGGACGGCGCTCCCGGCGCTTTCCGCGGCAAGGTCGCGCGAGACCTCAGTTGAGCCGCTCGACGACCATCGCCTCGCCCTGGCCGCCGGCCACGCACATCGTCTCGATGCCGACCTGGTGGTCGTCGGTCTCCATCACGTTGAGCAGCGTGCCCATGATCCGCGCTCCCGTCATCCCGAACGGGTGGCCGAGGGCGATCGCGCCGCCGTGCGTGTTCAGCTTCTCGAGCTCGATCCCGCACTCGTCCATGATCGGGATCACCTGGGCGGCGAACGCCTCGTTCAGCTCCACGGTGTCGACGTCGCCGATCTTCATCCCGGCCCGGTCGAGGACCTTCTTGATCGCCCCGATCGGCGCCACGCCCATGTACTCGGGGTTGTTGCCGGCGGTGGCGGCGGTGACCAGGCGGGCGCGGGGCTTGAGCCCCAGCTCCTTGGCCTTCGTGTCGGACATGATCAGCACCGCCGCGGCGCCGTCGTTGAGCGGGCAGGAGTTGCCGGCGGTGACGCCGCCGCCGCCCTCGAAGGCCTCGGGCAGGGTGCTGAGCTTCTCGCGCATGTCGCCGCCGTCGGGGCGCGGGCCGTCATCGGTGCTGACCTCGCCCGCCTCCGTCTGCACGGGGACGATCTCGCGGTCGAAGAAGCCCGACTCCTGCGAGGCGACCGCGAGGTGCTGGGAGCGGAGCGCGTAGTCGTCCATCTGATCGCGGGTGACGCCGTACTTCTTCGCCACGTTGACGGCGGTGACGCCCATGTCGATGTAGACGTTCGGGTAGTCGGCGTGCTCGCCGGTCAGCTTCTCGTTGCGGTCGGCGACCCCGGCCGCCTCGGTGCGCTCGTTGAAGCGGCTCACGAACTCGACCCCGGCGGCGACGTAGGCGTCGCCCTCGCCGTTGCGGATCGCGTTCGCGGCGTGCCGGATCGCGTCCAGCGAGGAGGCGCAGTAGCGCGAGACGGTCACGCCCGTGGTCTCCTCGCCGAGCTTCTCCGAGAGGATGACCATGATCCGGGCGATGTTGAAGGCCTGCAGGCCCTGCGGCATGCCGCAGCCGCAGATCACGTCCTGGACCAGCGCCGGATCGACGTCCGGGTTGCGCTCCAGGAGCTGGTCGATGACGAAGGCGCCGGTCTCCTCCGGGCGGAGCTGGGCCAGCGAGCCCTTGAAGGCACGGCCGATCGGGGTTCGCAGGGTGTCGACGATTACTGGCTCTGGCATGTAGGTCTCCTTGCTCGTGTCTGCTCCGGCCCCCATTGGACGAGAGGCGGCCGCAATGCTACGGGTCCGGCGCGCGCGGCCGCGTGGGACGCCTGCGCTCGCCGAGCCTCTATCCTGACCCGCTGCATGGCCGACGAAGGCGATCAGCTCGACGTCGATCCGGGGCGCGCCGCGGCGCTGCTGGCCGAGGGCGCCCAACTCGTCGACGTCCGCGAAGACTACGAGTGGCGCAGCGGCCACATCGCCGGCGCCGTGCACGTGCCCATGGGTGAGCTGCCGTCCGCGCGCGAGCGGATCGACCGCGATCGCCCGGTGATCTTCCAGTGCCGCAGCGGCAGCCGCTCGGGGATGGCCGCGCAGGCCTTCCGCGAGGCCGGCTACGAGGCCTTCAACCTGGCCGGCGGCATCATCGCGTGGATCGACGAGGGACACGCGGTCGAGCCCCGCGACGGCGAGGTCGCAGAGGCGCTCCCGGACGCAAGCTGAGAGCCCATGGAGCGCCCGGATCCCAGCAGCCGGCCCCCGGGGACGCCAGCGGCGGGGGGCGCCGCGCCGCAGGGACCCGGCGGCGAGCCGGACACGGCGATCGTCCCCCCCGCCGCCGGGCAGAGCCAGCCCGGGCAGAGCGGGCAGCCCGGAGCGGGCCAGGCGACCCAGCCGACCCAGCCCGGGCCCGGCCAGGCGGCGCAGCCGGGACAGCCCGCGCAGCCGGGACAGCCGGAACAGCCCGGGCCCGGCCGGGCGACCCAGCCGACCCAGCCCGGGCCCGGCCACCCCGGCCAGCCGGGACAGCCGGGACAGCCGGGACAGCCCGTGCAGCCGGGGCAGCCGCCCAGGCCCCCGACCCTCGAGCAACGGGTCAACGGGCTGCACGCCTGGCTGGCGCAGACCGACCGCCGCCTCTCCCTGCGCACCTACCTGGGCGCGGCGGCGGCGATCCTCGCGATCGCGGCCGCGGCCGTCGCGGTGGTGCTCGCCGCCGACGCGCGCGACAACTCGGCCGACAAGGACGACCTGGCCAGGATCGAGAGCCAGATCGGCGCGCAGACGAGCACGCCCCCGGAGGGGGTTCCGCCCGAGGCCACGGCGCCGGCCACGCCGGACGGCACCGCGCCCGGAACGGCGCCGGACGCCGATCTCGCCGCCCAGCTCAGCGAGCTCGAGCAGCGGGTCAGCGCCCTCGAATCGGCGGGCGAGGCGGACGGGAAGAAGATCGAGGCGCTGGAGAGCGACATCGAGGATCTGCGCAAGCGGCTCGACCGCGGCGGGGGCAACTAGACGTCCGTGCGCGACGGCGGCCAGATCGGCATCGCAGGACCACGGCGGGCTGAGCCGGTCACCTGGTGCCGATCGGCGCAATCGGTGGAAGAATGAGGGCTGACCGATGGCTGCCGCGCAGAAACCGCTGGAGCTGATCCTGGCCCGGAACCTCCTGACCAGCGTGACCACACCGGGGTTCCTGGTCGCCCGTGATGGCAGCCTGCTCTTCTACAACGAGGCCGCGGGCGCGACGCTCGGGCGCCCCTTCGAGGACGTCGGCCAGCTCAGCGCCGAGGAGTGGGCGGAGCGGTTCGGCCCGCTCGACGACGACGGCGAGCCGATCCCGCTCGACGAGCTGCCGCTGACCAAGGCCCTGCGCGCGGGCCGCCCCGCGCACGCCGAGTTCTCGATCCGCCCCGGCGACGGCCAGCCGATGCGGATCGCGGCCAGCGCGATGCCGATCGTCGGCACGGTGGCGGGGGGCTCGGGGGCGATGGTGATCTTCTGGCCCGCCGACGAGCACCACGGCGGCTCGATCGCGTTCCCCGGCGGCGGCGAGGAGGCGGCGTCATGAAGGTCAAGATCTGGGGCGCTCGCGGGTCGGTCCCGGCGCCGGGGCCGGAGATGAACGGCTACGGGGGCAACACCTCTTGCGTCGAGGTGGCCCTCCCCGACGGCGAGACGCTGATCCTCGACGCGGGCACGGGGATCCGCACGCTCGGCTTCTCGCTGCCGCCGGACATCCCGCGAATCAACATCCTGCTCACCCATCTGCATCTCGACCACATCCAGGGCCTGATGTTCTTCCCGCCCTGCTTCCGGGCCGAGTCGAACATCAGGATCTGGGGCCCGTCCTCGCCCGAGGCGACGCTGGAGTCGCGGATCGCCCGCTACATCTCCGCCCCCCTCTCGCCGGTCGAGGTCCGCGAGCTGCCCTGCGACGTCTCCTTCCTCGACGCGCCCGCCAGCGAGTGGCAGATCGGCGGCGCCACCGTGCGCGCCGAGGCGGTCACCCACCGCGGCCCGACGCTCGGCTATCGGATCACCTACGGGGACACCTCCCTCTGCTACATCCCCGACCACGAGCCGGGCCTGGGCTCGTCGCTGGCGGACGTCGAGGCGGAGTGGATCTCCGGCTACAACCTCGCCCGCGGCGCGGACCTGCTGATCCACGACTGCCAGTACACCGACGAGGAGTACCCCGGGCACGAGGGCTGGGGCCACTCCCCGGTGAGCGACGCGCTCGAGTTCGCGCGCCGGGCGGGCGCCGAGCGGACGCTGCTCTTCCATCACGACCCCCTGCACACCGACGGCTTCCTCGACGATCTGCATCGCGTCGCCCGGTCCCGCTGGGGGGAGATGGGCGGCGATCCCTCCCAGATCGCGATGGCCGCCGAGCGCGCCGAGCTGAGCCTCGCCGCCGAGCACGCCCCGCCGCTCGCCCCCCTGCCCTCGCGCGCCTGACCGGCGATCCCGAGGAGGCTCGGGCGGCGGAGGGCGCCGGCGGTGGGCGCCATCCCGTCCCGCCGAGCGCCACCACGTCGCCCGCCTGGCCCCGGGGACGGGCCTTCCCGTGCCGCCCTCCGGCGGGGCGAAGTGGGCGGGGGTGAATTTTCGACGCCGGGACAAACACGGCTCGCGCCCGGCGCCTGAGACTGCTCCCATCCGATGAACCCGAACGCGGCGGCGCCGGCAGGGCCCGCGCAGCGAGGAGGAACGTAGATGAGGATGGAGCTGAACATGGTCTGGGTGGCGCTCGCCACCGCGCTCGTCTTCTTCATGCAGGCGGGCTTCCTGCTCCTGGAGGTCGGCTTCTCGCGCGGCAAGAACGTCGGCGCGGGCGTCGCGAAGATCTTCGCCAACCTGGCCCTGGTGACGATCGCCTGGTGGGCGGTCGGCTACGGGATCAGCGGGCCGGGCAACGACCTGATCGGGACCGACGGCTTCCTCTTCCACTTCGGCCAGGCGATCGGCTCCGGGGCCGGCGGGATCACGGTGGGCTCCTCCGACGCGATGCTGATGCTGTTCGGGATGGCCTTCG
>CAZARJ010000097.1:0-6670 GCA_964487515.1 uncultured Conexibacteraceae bacterium
GCTCCGCCATCCCGCTCCCTCCGCTCAGATCCCGCGCACGATGTTCGTCCAGGTGGCCCGCACCACTTCGGCCCCGTCCTGGTTCGTCGACGTCGACTCGAAGACGTAGAAGCCCTTGCCGTCCTTGGCGAAGATCTCGCTCACCCGGGCCACGGTCGTGATCTCGTCGCCGACGCAGACCGGCTCGCCCCAGACGAACTCCTGGCCGCCGTGGACCATGGCCGCGAAGTTGATCCCCACCTCCGGATCGACGATCGCCGGACCGACGGCCGGCATGCTGTAGACGACGGCGAACATCGGCGGCGCCACGACATCGCGGAAGCCCGCCGCGCGGGCGGCCTCGCGATCGTGGTGAACCGGCTCGGCGTGGCCGACCGCGTGCGCGTATTCGCGCACCTTCTCGAGCCCCACCTCGTAGGTGCTCGCCGGATATTCCTTGCCCACGGCTTGGTCGTCGACCGGCATCGGCGCGATCTTATTGACCGCGGCGTACCTGCGAGCCGCCGACGATCGCCTCGGAGCCGTCGTCGGCGAAGCGGACCAGGGCCTTGTTGCCGCCGTCGTAGTCGGGCGCCCAGAGCAGCAGCTCGGCCGCGCGCCGCTCCCCGTCCGCCGGGCCCACCTCGCAGGACTCCGAGCCGGGCTGATCGAGGCCGCGCCAGAGGCGCACGAACGGGTTCGCCTCCCACTCGGCGCCGATCGTCGAGGGGCCGCGGTGGCCGGGGTGGATGCGGACCTCGGGTGGTAGCGCCATGAGCCGGTCCATGACGGAGGCGCGCAGGTCGGCGAGCCCGGTCGCCCCGGGCGCCCCCGTCCCGCCCACGGTGCCCGCGAAGAGCACGTCCGCGGTCAGGCAGTCGTCGCCGTTGATCCGCAGGGCGAGATGGTCGGCGCAGTGGCCGGGCGTGTGCAGGGCCTCGATCCGCAGGCCGCCCGTCTCCAGCACGTCGCCGTCGCCGATCGTCTCGCTGACCACGTCGCCGACCAGCTCCCTGGCGATCTCGTGCGCGAGGACCGGGACGTCGTAGCGCTCGGCCAGCCGCTCGACCCCGACGACGTGGTCGTAGTGGTGGTGGGTGAGCAGGATGTGGGTGATCCTGGTCCCCTCCCGGTCGGCGCGCTCGACGAGCGGCTCGGTGACCGCGTTGGAGTCGATCAGGACCCCGGTGCCGCCGATCTCGTCGACCGCGAGGTAGGCGTTGGAGAGCCAGTCGGCCTGCTCGACGCGCTGCAGGATCACCGCTCGTCCCCGAGCCCGAGCACGGCCAGGAAGGCCTCCTGGGGAACCTCGACCGAGCCGACCTGCTTCATCCGCTTCTTTCCCTTCTTCTGCTTCTCGAGCAGCTTCCGCTTCCGGGTCACATCGCCACCGTAGAGCTTCGCGGTCACATCCTTGCGCACCGCCTTGACCGTCTCCCGGGCCAGGACCCGGGAGCCGATCGCGGCCTGCACGGGGACGTCGAACTGCTGCCTGGGAATCGTCTTGCGCAGGCGCGCGACGAGCGACTTGCCCTGCTCGTAGGCGCTGTCGCGGTGGCAGATGATCGAGAGCGCGTCGACCGGCTCGCCGGCGAGCAGCACGTCGAGCTTGACCAGGTCACCGGGCCGGTCCGGCAGCGGCTCGTAGTCGAGCGACGCGTAGCCGCGCGTGGTCGACTTGAGCACGTCGTAGAAGTCGAGCACGACCTCGCCGAGCGGCAGGTCGTAGCGGAGCTGCACCCGCTCGGGGCTCAGGTAGTGCATGTCGACGTGGCTTCCGCGCCGCGCCTGGCAGAGCTCCATGACGGCGCCGACGTGCTCCTTCGGGCAGATCAGCGAGGCCCGGATGTAGGGCTCGGCGATCGACTCGATCGAGCCCGGCTCGGGGAGCTCGGTGGGGCTGTGGACGGTGCGCCGCTCCCCGTCGGTCGTCGTCACCTCGTAGCTCACGTTCGGAGTCGTGGCGAGCAGCTCGAGGCCGTACTCGCGCTCCAGGCGCTCGCGCACGATGTCCATGTGCAGCAGGCCGAGGAAGCCGCAGCGGAAGCCGAACCCGAGCGCCTCGGACGTCTCCGGCTCCCAGGCCAGGGCTGCGTCGTTGAGGGCCAGCTTGTCGAGCGCCTCGCGCAGGTCCTCGTAGCGGTCGGTGTCGATCGGGAACAGGCCGCAGAAGACGACCGGCTGCACCTCGCGGTAGCCGGGGAGCGGCTCGGCGGCGGGGCGGTCGCGGACCGTGAGCGTGTCGCCGACGCGCAGCTTGGCGACGTCCTTGAGGCCGGTGACCACGTAGCCGACCTCGCCCGCCTCGAGCCCGTCGGTGGCGGTCATCTGCGGCCGCAGCACCCCGAGCTCGTCGAGGTCGGCCTCGGTGCCCGTCTGCATCGCCCGGATCGGGTCGTGGCGCGCGAAGCGCCCGTCCATCAACCGCACGTAGGCGACGACGCCCCGGTACTGGTCGAACTCGGAGTCGAAGACGAGCGCCCGGGCCGGCGCCTCGGGGTCGCCGCCGGGGGCCGGAACCCGGGCCACGATCGCCTCGAGCACGTCCTCGATCCCCTCGCCGGTCTTGGCCGAGATCGGGATCGCGTCGCCGGGGTCGGTGCCGAGCAGGTCGGCGATCTCGCCCGCGACCCGGTCCGGATCGGCGCTCGGCAGGTCGACCTTGTTGAGGACCGGGATCAGCTCCAGCCCGGCCTCGATCGCGGCGTAGGTGTTGGCGACGGTCTGCGCCTCCACCCCCTGCGCCGCGTCGACGACGAGCAGCGCCCCCTCGCAGGCGGCGAGGCTGCGCGAGACCTCGTAGGAGAAGTCGACGTGCCCGGGCGTGTCGATCAGGTGCAGGTGGTAGTCGTGGCCGTCGGCGGCCGGGTACTCGACCCGGACCGCCTGCGCCTTGATCGTGATCCCGCGCTCGCGCTCCAGGTCCATCGAGTCGAGCACCTGGGCGCGCATGCGCCGCGGCTCGACGGTGCCGGTGTGCTCCAGGATCCGGTCGGCCAGCGTCGACTTGCCGTGGTCGATGTGGGCGATGATCGAGAAGTTGCGGATCCGTTGCATGGCTGGGCATTCCGGCGGGTCGATGCCGGGCGCCGTAGCGTAGAGCCCAACCGCCGGGGGACGGCGCCGGTGACGGGGAGATCGGCGACCCGATCCCGCGCCGAGCCCGCGCTTCGCCGGCCTATCGCGCCGGTTTCGGCAAGCCCGGTGCAGGACGCCGGGCCGGGAGGCGGTCCTCCGCGGCGCCGGGGTGCGCCGGATCGATCACTCGGCGCCGGACGATCGCGAGGGCCGGACGACCGCGAGGATCTGGCGCGCCTCGGGGACCCTGAGCGCGAGCATCGCTCCCAGGTAGACGAGCGCGCCGGCGCCGAGGCCGGCTCCGAGCGAGAGGATCTGGGCCGCGAGGCCGCGCCCGAGCGCCGCATCGAGGAGCTCCCAGACGAGGTAGGAGACGCCCGCCAGGGCGGCCGCCCCGATCGTGATCCGCAGCGACGCCGAGAGCAGGCTGCGCAGCTCGATCCCGCCCAGCCAGCGGCGCAGGATCACGACCTGCGCGACCACCGAGGCGGCGGTGGCGATCGCGGTCCCGGCGACGATGCCGGCGACCCCGAAGGGCTCGTAGAGGGCGGCCGCGGCCGCCGCGGTGATGAGGAGGTTGAGCAGCGCGATCCAGGTCGGCAGCCAGGGCCGCTGGAGGCTGAAGAAGGTCCTCGTCATGATCAGGAAGAGGCCGTTGAAGGGCAGCGAGAAGGCGAACCAGAAGAGCGCCGTGGCCACGAGCGGCGTCTCCTCGGGGCTGAACTCGCCGCGCTCGTAGACGAGCCGGATCATCGGCTCGGCGAGGACCAGGATCGCCGCGGCGGCGGGGACGAGGACGAGCAGGATCATGCGCATCCCGTTCGCCATCGTCGCCCGCAGGTCGGCGAACGCCCGCCGGGCCGCGAAGCGCGAGAGGGTCGGGAAGATGACCGTGGTCACGGCGACCGAGAACATCCCCTGCGGGAGCATGTAGATCCGGAAGGCCTTGTCGATCGCCGCCGGGGCGTGCTCGGAGACCGGGCTCGACGTCCCCTCCAGCACGCCCGGCACCAGCGAGCCGAAGATCGTGTTGATGAGCAGGTTGACGTTGATCAGGCCGAGGCTGATCGTGACCGGCAGCATGAGCAGGAGCACGCGCTTGACCAGCGGGCTGCGCCAATCCGGGTCCCAGCGCATCCGGAACGGCGTGTTGCGGAGGTCGTAGGCCAGCATCGCGAGCTGCAGCGCGGTCCCGGCCAGGACGCCGATCGCGTAGGCGTAGATCCGCTTGTCCTCGGGAAAGGCCGGCGCCAGGGCGACGAGGACGGCGATGATCGCCAGGTTCCAGAACAGGGGCGCGATCGCGAAGACGCCGAAGCGGTTGTAGCTGTTCAGCACCCCGACGACGACGCCCGAGACCCCGAGCATGATCAGGATCGGGAAGAGGAGCTGGGCCAGGATCACGGCGAGATCCTGGGTCGCGTCGCTGAGGCCGGGCGCGAACAGGGGCACCACGAGGGGCGCCAGGAGCACGAACAGGGCGGTCAGGGCGCCGAGGACGATCGTCGCGAGCAGGATCAGGGTCGCCGCGAGGCGGAAGGCGGCGCGGCGGCCGCCGGCCTCGAGCTGCTCGGTGAAGACGGGCACGAAGGCGGCCTGCAGGGCGGCGTCGGCGAACAGGCTGCGGACCAGGTTGGGGAGCTGGAAGGCGAGCGTGAACGCCGACATCGCCCCGGAGACGCCGAAATAGCCGGCGGCGACGATCTCGCGGCCCAGCCCGGCGAGGCGCGAGAGGCCGGTGGCGACGCTGAAGAAGGCGGTCGAGCGCCCGAGGCTGCCCCTCGGGGCGCTCCCGGCGGGCGCGGACGCGGCGTCGGCCGGGCCGGCGGGCGGCGCTCCGGCGCGCGACTGCGCCTCGCCTCGTTCGGTGGATTCGCTCATCAGCCGCTATCGTGTGCCGCCGCCGATGGCCAATATCGCATCACAGAAGAAGCGCATCCTGCGCTCGCAGCGGGAGCATGACGAGAACCGGCGCCTGACCGGCGCCGTGAAGACCCACTTCCGCCGGCTCGAGAGCGCCGTCGCGAGCGGCGACGACGAGGCGGCCGAGCGGGAGCACCGGGCGCTGATCTCGCGCATCGACAAGGCCGTCCAGAAGGGCGCCCTGCACGCGAACACCGGCGCCCGCAAGAAGAGCCGTGCCGCCCGGATCCGCGCCACCGCCTAGCGGCGCGGGCCCGCTGACCGGACGTCCTCAAGCGGCGCCGCCCGCCGCCCGCCGGGCCGCCAGGGTGAGCGCGACCGCGTCGCCGTAGTCGGAGCCGCCGCGCGTCCACCACTCGAGGTCGGCGATCGCCTCGATCGCCGCGGCGAGCTCGGCCGGGTCGGCGCCGCGCACCGCGCGCACCAGGAGCTTCGCCGCGTAGGGATGCATCGGCAGCTCGGGCTCGATCCGGCCGGCGGGCTCGCCCCGCTCGAGCGCCGCGGCGGCCAGGTGGGCGGCGCGCAGCTTCTTCGCCGCCGAGTAGACGAGCGGGGTCACGTCGACGCCCTGGGCGAGCAGCGCCTCGGCCGCGTCGACGGCGCGGACCGGATCGCGGGCGACGATCGCGTCCTCGAGCGCCCAGACGCGCACCTCGCTGCCGTCGGAGGTCAGCTCCTCGATCCGGGCGGCGTCCAGGGGCTCGCCGCCGGGGCCGGCCCAGGTGGCGAGGCGGTCGAGCTCGCTCGCCAGGCGCCCGGTCCGCTCGCCCACGCGGGCGATCAGCGCCCGGGCCGCGTGCTGGTCGAGGGCGAGCCCGCGGGCGCGCGCCTCGCCCGCGACCCAGCGCGCCAGCTCCGCGCGGCGGGGCGCGTCGAACTCGAGGATCTCCCCCCCGGCTTCGCGGACCGCCTTGCTCAGCCCCTTGGGCACCTTCTTCGCCTCGCGCCGGTAGAGCATCACGACGGTGACCTCGCCCGGGGCCTCGGCGAGCGCCGCCGCGAGGCGCTTGACCTGGGAGGCGTTCCAGCGCTCGACCCCGTCGGCGAGCATGTAGCGGCGCTCGGCCATCAGCGAGAGCGCCGGGATCGCCGCCGCCAGGCGCTCGACGTCGGGTGCGCCGCCGGTCCCCTCGAAGGACTCCAGCGCTCCCGGGCCGCCCTCGCGCTCGGCGCGGGCGCGCAGCCGCGCGAGGGTGGCGGCGAGCTTCGCCTCGTCGTCGCCCGCGATCAGGTATGCGGGCTTCATCGCAGCGGGCTTCGACGCTTCGGACACCGGGGCGAGTCTACGGATGCCCGCAGCGCCATTCGCGCGTCGCGGCGGCCCCGGGATGCGCGGCCGCTCAGCCGCCGCCCGCGCATCCCGGCCGGGCCGGATCGGGCGGGCCGGCGGCCGTCCGGGCGCGCAGCCCTTCCGCGCCCAGCTCGACGCTGACCGCGCCGTCGCGGTCGGTCCGCAGCGTGCAGACGCCGTGCTCGGCGAGGGTGGCGAGGGTCTCCGCGGCGGGGTGCCCGTAGGGGTTGCCGGCGCCGACCCCGATCAGGGCGACGCGCGGCGCCGAGCGGGCCAGCAGCGCCTCCAGGCCGGCATCGGCGCTGCCGTGGTGGGCGACCGCCAGCACGTCGAGCGCGCCGGGGGCGAGGCCGGTCCGCTCGAGCTCGGCGTCGCCCGGCAGGAGCGCCCGGTAGCCGC
>CAZARJ010000098.1:0-6644 GCA_964487515.1 uncultured Conexibacteraceae bacterium
AGCGCGACCGCGCCGTCGAGGAGATCGAGGCTCTCGTCCAGCAGCCTCGCGGGGCATCGGTCAGGCGTGCTCAGTTGAGCTAGGTTGGGGCGCGCAGCGGGGGTAGCTCAGTTGGGGGCAGGCCCGCGGGATCCATCGCATGATCGATGGCGCTGGCGCCGAGCCGGCGACGCGCGGAGCTCGCCTCAGCCCTCGGCCAGCACGAACACCTCGGCGGCGATCCCCTCCGGGCTCACCTGGCTCATGAAGGAGCGCACCCGCTTGCCCGTCGCCCGCTCGATCGCGGCGCGGAAGAGCGGCTCGACCTCGTCCTGGAAGGCCTGGCGATTCGCCCGCACGGACTCGAACTTGCCCGCCTCCACCAGCACGACCTCGGCCTTGGTGAAGACTTCCTCGAGGATCACGGTGACGGTCGCGTTGCGCCACACCGCCTTCGCCTTGGTCGGGCCCCGCCCGTAGTACTGCGCGTAGATGCCGACCACCTCGCGGGCGATCTCGGCGACGATCGAGCCGGTCTCCAGCTCGCGCTCGGCGGCGGCCTCGGCCGAGTGCACGTGCCTCCCCATCCGGGAGCGGTCGAGCCTCCTCCGCCGGTGATCAGGCATCGACGGCCTCCGGGGTCCGTTGCCCGCCGCGCTCGACCCGCTCGTTCAGGCGGGTCAGGATCGCGCGCAGGATGCGGGAGACGTGCATCTGCGAGCAGCCGATCCGCTCCGCGATCTGCGCCTGGGTCAGATCCTCGGCGAAGCGCAGCCGGAGCACCTCGCGCTCGCGCGGCTCGAGCTCCTCGAGCGCCTCTGCGACGGCGAGCCGGTCCTCGGCGAGCTCGAACCCCGGATCCTCGGACCCCACCGTCTCGGCGGCCGGGGTCTCGGTCTCCTCGCCGCCGAGCGGGCGATCGAAGGAGAGCAGCCGCCTGCGGTTGCTCGCCTCCATCGCCTCCAGGACCTCGTCGGGGTCTGTGCCGAGCTCGGACGCGATCTCCTCCGGCGTCGGCGAGCGCTGCAGCTCCGACGACAGCTTCGCCGCCGCGCGCTCGATGCGCGGCAGCATGTCGTGCAGACCGCGCGGCACCCGCATCGTCCAGGCGTGGTCGCGGAAGTGGCGCTTCAGCTCGCCGAGGATCGTCGGGACCGCATAGGCGGGGAAGGGGATGCCCCGGTCGGGGTCGAAGCGGTCGATCGCCTTGACCAGCGCGAGGTTGCCGACCTGGACCAGATCGTCGTAGGGCTCCGGCGCGTCGCGGTAGCGGGAGGCGAGGCGCTCCGCCAGCGGCATGTGCAGGCGGGTGAGCTCGTCGCGGGCCTCCGGGTCGTGGTGGCGGCAGCGCGCCCACAGGTGGCGCTCCCGCTCCGACGGCCCGTGCCGGCGGACCTCGCGCCTCCCGCGCCGGCGCGCGTCGCGGGATGCTCGGGTCCGGGTCTGTGTGCCCCTCGCGCTCGTGCTGGGAACGGATTCAGTTTCCATCGTTCACCCCTCCGATCTGTAGTAGTCATCTCGGACTCCGACCCCCGGCCGCGCTCGGGCGACGGACGGTTGAGCGGATGGCGAACGACCGGCTTTCGCCCGTTCAGTGCTGCAGCAGGCCGTGGGTCGTTCGTTACCCAACTGCCGGAAGCCGAAACGGTCCCCGCGGCGCCGAGCGGCCCGCTCGCGGGGCGGGCGATCGGCTCGGAGGCGCCCGCCCGGTGGCGTTTGGGCGGCGCCGCCCACGGGGATATGCAGAGCGTGGACGAGGAAGATCGCACCGGCGAGGAGGGACGGCCCGCGGACGATCCGCCGGCCGGCGACGACGCTCGCGCCGAAGAGGAGGCGCTCGCCGGGGACGAGGGCCTGCGGGAGGACGAGGTCCTGACGGGCGACGCCGACGGCGAGCTGTTCGGAGAGGCCGCGGGCGGGGCCCGGGAGGCCGAGGCCGACGCTGCCGCGGAGGCGGGACGCATCGGCGGCCGGGGCGGCGCCGAGGGCGAGAGCGAGGCCGAGCGGCCGGTGGCCGAGCAGGGCGGCGGGGAGGCCGAGGGCTTCGAGCAGGCGGAGGAGCTCCTGGAGGAGCGGGCCGAGGGCGGCGGCCGCGGAGGCAACCCGCTCCGCGACGCCCCCGAGGCCGAGGCCGGCCCCGACCCGGCCACCTACGGCGAGGGCGACGACGTCGAGCCCGCCGACCAGTGAGCGCGTGACCGCGGCGTAGCGAGAGCCGAGCGGGGGCGGGGGACGTGCCCGTGGGTGCCCCGCCGCGACCGGTAGTACCTTGCCCCGGCGTCCGGAGTGGGACGAGGGCCGAGGCCGAGATGACTGTGTGGGCGAGCCAGATCAAGGGACGAGGGCGATGCGGCACGGCTCGCCTGCCCGGCCGCCGGGCGGGGGCGGGCGCCTTCTTCGCCGCGGTCGCGCTGGCCGCGGCGGGGCTCGGGCCGTCGCCGGCCGCGGCCCGCGACGCCTACCTGCCGAAGCCGGGCAAGCTGTTCCACGGCCTGACCGACAGCGGCCAGTTCTCCGACACGCTGGAGTTCCAGCGCGGCACCGGCTCGCACCCCGCGGTCGTCAACTACTACGTCACCTGGGGCGACCCGATCGACGAGGCGCTGCACCACTGGAGCAAGGGCAGATCGCGGGGGATGCTCACGCTGACGACCTCGCGCGGCCACGGGCAGCCGGGGCTGATCAGCCCCCGCCAGGTGAGCCGGGGACGGGGCGACAGGTGGCTGCTCGGGCTGGGCGCCGAGCTGCGGCGCTGGGGCGACCCGGTCTACGTGAGCCCGTTCCCGGAGATGAACGGGCACTGGAACGCCTATGCGCCGTACTCGGCCGATGGATCGCGTCGCCCCGGCAACGGGCCGCGGCGCCTGCGCGACGCCTACCGGCGCATCGCGCTGATCCTGCGCGGGGGCCCCACGCGGCGCGTGAACCGCAAGCTCCGCGACCTCGGGATGCCGCCGGCGCGGGCCCGCCGCAGCGTCTACGGGCGCCTGCCGCGGCGCCTCGCCAGGGCCCCGGTGGCGCTCGCCTGGATCCCGCAGTCGCACGGCTCCCCGCGCCTCGCCGGCAACGGGCCCGGCGCCTTCTGGCCCGGACGGCGCTACGTCGACTGGGTCGGCGCCGACACGTTCTCGCGGTTCAGCAACTTCGAGGGATTGGGCTCGATCTACCGCAAGTTCGCGCGCCGCATGGACAAGCCGATGATGATCGGCGAGTACGCGCCCTGGGGCAGCGACGACTCCGCCTGGGTGCGTCGCCTGCACCGCTGGGCCCGCGACCGGCGCCGGGTCCGGATGCTCGTCTACTACCAGGGCTTCGGCGAGCGCGGCAACCCGTTCAGGCTGGACCGCTATCCGCGCGCGCAGCGGGCCCTGCGCCGGATCCTCGGGCGCAGGGCCTACCAGAGCTACGCGCGCGGCCGGCACACCGGGCGCCCGCGCCGCTGACTCAGCGGCGCAGCGGCGCCCCCGCGCGGCCGTCGCCGGTGAACGCGCCCGCGAGCCGCGAGAGCGAGAGCGCCCCGAGCAGGAGCCCGAAGTCGCGCAGGGCGATGTCCCCGTAGCCGCCGACGAGCAGCAGGCTGAGGATGATCCCCGCCAGCCAGGCGGCGACGAGCAGGCCGCCGAACCGCGGCGTCGCGAGGACGACGAGCCCGGCGACGATCTCGACCACGCCGACGAGATGCATCGCGTCCTCCGCGCTGCCGGGCAGGATGTCGTTGTAGAAGGGCGCCAGGTAGGCGGTCCAGTCGTCGGTGAGAACCTCGGCGAACTTGTCGATCCCGAACAGGATCGGCGCGACGGCGAAGCCGATCCGCAGCAGCAGGAAGGCCTGGGCGGCGGGGTCGCCGCGGAGGCTGTCAGCGGTCGGGAACGGGATCGGCCGCAGGGTGGCGGCGATTGCGCTCATGTGATTCTCCTTCGTGAGGGGATTCCGGATTTGTCCTTCATCCGGGTTGGCGTCGACCGCGGGCCCGCTCTTACCCCGGGCCCGCTTGGCGGCGCCGGCGACCATCTAGCCTGAGAGCCGCAATGCTCCCCGTCGCGGACCTCGGCACGACGATCGCCGGCACGCTGCCGGCGCTCTCGCTGATCGTCATCGCGGGCGCCTACGCGATCCGCATGCTGCGTCTGGATGCGCAGGGACGGCCGGTGCCCCGCGCCCGCCAGGCGAGCTTCCTGGGCGGGCTGATCGTGCTCGCGATCGCGCTCGTCTCACCGCTCGACCGGCTCGCCGACGAGCTGCTCATGTGGCACATGGTCCAGCACCTGCTGATCATGGACATCGCGGCCCTGCTCTTCGTGCTCGGGCTGACGGGCCCGCTGATGCAGCCGCTGCTGGCGATCCGCGGGCTGCGCTGGCTGCGGCATCTGGCGAACCCGGTCGTCGCCCTGACGGCCTGGGCGACGCTGCTCTACGTCTGGCACATCCCGGCGCTGTACGAGGCGGCGACCTTCGACAGCGATCTCGTGCACGCGATCCAGCACATGTGCTTCTTCACCGCCGGGATCGCATTCTGGATGTCGCTGCTCGGCCCGCTGCCGAAGCCCGCCTGGTTCACGGGCGCGGCGAGCGCCGGCTTCGTCTTCGTCGTCCGGCTGGTCGGCGCCGTGCTCGCCAACGTGCTCATGTGGTCGGGCACGGTGATCTACACGCGCTACGCGGCGACCGAGGCCGAGCACGGCGTCTCCGCCCTCAGCGACCAGGGCACCGCCGGAGTCGTGATGATGATCGAGAGCACCGTGCTGACCTTCGGCATCTTCATCTGGCTCGTCCTCCGCTGGGCGCGCACCGACACCGAGCGCCAGGAGCTGATCGACCTCGCCGCCGCGCGCGGGGTCGCGCTTGATCCGGACCGCGCCGAGCGCGCCGTGGCGGCCGGCCAGGGGGCCCGGCTGCGGGAGCGGATCGAGGCCGGGACGATCGCCGAGCGGGCAAACGAGCGAGCTTGAGCGGCAACCGCTACCTCTACCTGCTGGTCTTCGTCGTCGGCAGCGGCTCGCTGGGCGCGGAGATCGCCGTCGCCCGCCTGCTGGCGCCCTACTTCGGCGCCTCGACGATCGTCTGGGCGAACACGATCGGCGTCGTCCTGGTCGCGCTTTCCGCCGGCTACTGGATCGGCGGGCGGATCGCCGACCGCCACCCGAGCCTCAGGGCGCTCTGCGCGATGGTGCTCGTCGCGGCGCTGCTGCTCGCCACGGTGCCGTTCGTCGCCCAGCCGTTCCTCGACATCTCGGTCGACGCGCTGGACTCGATCTCGGCCGGCGCCTTCGCCGGCTCGCTGATCGCGGTCCTGGCGCTGGTCGCGGTTCCGGTGATGATGCTGGGCGCCGCCTCGCCCTTCGCCCTGCGGCTCGCGGTTCCCGACCTCGAGCACGCCGGCCGGGTGGCCGGGCGGCTCTACGCGCTCTCGACCGCCGGCTCGCTGGCCGGGACGATGACCTCGGCGCTGCTGCTGATCCCCTTCCTCGGCACCCAGCGCACCTTTCTCCTTTTCGCGCTGCTGGTCGCCGCGGTCGCGGTCGCCGGCCTCGGGCTGCGCTTCGCCCCCGCGGCGGTCCTGCTCGCCGCCGCGCTGGCGCTGCCGACCGGCGTCGTCAAGGCGTCGGATCTGGGCGAGGTGATCTACGAGGACGAGACCGAGACCCAGTACGTGCAGGTCGTCGAGCGGCCCGACGGGACCCGCATCCTGCAGCTCAACGAGGGCCAGGCGACGCACTCGATGCTGAAGCCGGGGTCGTATCTGACCGGCCGCTACTGGGACGGGCTGATCGTGCTCCCCTTCGCCGCCCTGGAGCGGCCGCCCGAGCGGGTCGCGATCCTCGGCAACGCGGCCGGGACGGCGGCCCGTATGTACGGGCACTTCTACCCCCGCACGCGCGTCGACGGGGTCGAGATCGACGGCGAGCTGGCCGAGATCGGGCGCCGCTACTTCGATCTCGGGGGGCCGCGCCTGCACACCCACACGGCCGACGCGCGTCCCTGGCTGCGGCGCTCCGACGGCGACTTCGACGTGATCGTCGTCGACGCCTACCGGCAGCCCTACATCCCCTTCTACCTGGCCACGCGGGAGTTCTTCGCCCTCGTCCGCGAGCGGCTCGCGCCGGGCGGGGCGGTGGTCGTCAACATCGGCCACCCGGAGGGCAACGACGATCTCGAGCGGGTGATCGGCCGGACGATGGCCGCCGAGCTGCCGACCGTGATCCGCGATCCGGTCGAGGACGCCAACACGCTCCTGCTCGGCAGCGTCGGCCCGGCCTCCGCGAGCCGCCTGCTGGCCGCGATCGGGACGCTCCCGGACGAGCTCAAGAACCTGGCCGCGATCGAGGCCGAGCGGATCGGCCCGCGCCTGCCGGGCGGCGAGGTCTACTCGGACGACCGGGCGCCGGTGGAGTGGCTCATCGACCGCTCGATCATCGGCTACGCCGACGAGCACGGGGGCTGAGGCGGCGCCCGGCCGCGGTCGCGAGGGCGGCGGCGAAGTCGCCCGCGAAGGCGAGCGCCCGGCCCGGGGCCCCGGAGATCGCGGCCGCCGCCAGGCCGCGCGTGGCCCCGGGGTCGCCGGGCGCCTGCTCGAGGATCCCCAGGTACAGCGGAATCGCCGCATCGGGTCCCTGGTGCAGGCGGCCCTCGGCGAGCGCGGCGGCGGCGCGGCCGCGCGCGTCCTC
>CAZARJ010000099.1:0-6572 GCA_964487515.1 uncultured Conexibacteraceae bacterium
GGTCCTTGGCGAGCCGCAGCGGCGTCTGCCCGCCGAACTGCACGATCACGCCCTCGGGCCGCTCGCGCTCGATCACCGCCAGCACGTCGCGGGCGGTCAGGGGCTCGAAGTAGAGCCGGTCGGAGGTGTCGTAGTCGGTCGAGACGGTCTCCGGGTTGCAGTTGATCATCACCGCCTCGCGGCCCGACTCGCGCACGCACATCGCCGCGTGCACGCAGCAGTAGTCGAACTCGATGCCCTGCCCGATCCGGTTCGGCCCCGAGCCCAGGATGACCACCGACGGCTTCTCTCCGCCGGCCACCTCGGGCTCGCCGATCGGCCCCGCGGCCGGGCGCTCGCCGCTCGAGTAGTAGTAGGGAGTCACGGCGGCGAACTCGGCCGCGCACGTGTCCACGGCCTTGTAGGCGCGGGGCAGCCCGTCGCTGCCGTCCCCCTCGCGGGCGAGCAGCTCGAGCTCGCGCAGGAACCAGAAGTCGATCGCGGTGCGGCGGTTGATCTCCTCCACCCCGATCCCGCGCTCCAGCCCGGCGAGCACGAGGTCGAAGCGGTCCGAGGAGGGGGTCTCCAGCCTCCTCAGCAGCTCCTCGTCGCCGGCGGGGATCTCGGCGGGGGCGTCGAGCTCGCGCGAGCGCATCGCCTTCGCGAAGGACTCGCGGAAGGTGCGGCCGATCGCCATCGCCTCGCCGACCGACTTCATGTGCGTGGTCAGCCGGCCCTCGCTGCCGGGGAACTTCTCGAACGCGAAGCGCGGGACCTTGGTCACCACGTAGTCGATCGTCGGCTCGAAGGAGGCCGGGGTCGCGCGGGTGATGTCGTTGGGGATCTCGTCCAGCGTGTAGCCGACGGCGAGCCGGGCGGCGATCTTGGCGATCGGGAAGCCGGTCGCCTTCGAGGCCAGCGCCGAGGAGCGCGAGACGCGCGGGTTCATCTCGATCACGACGATCTCGCCGCTCGCCGGGTCGACCCCGAACTGCACGTTCGATCCGCCGGTCTCGACCCCGACCGCGCGGATCACCTTGATCGCCTGATCGCGCAGCTCCTGAAAGAGCGGATCGCTGAGCGTCTGCGCCGGGGCCACGGTCACCGAGTCGCCGGTGTGCACGCCCATCGGGTCGACGTTCTCGATCGAGCAGACGACGATCACGTTGTCGTCGCGGTCGCGCATCATCTCGAGCTCGAACTCGCCCCAGCCGAGCACCGACTCCTCGACCAGCACCTGGCCGATCGGGCTCGCGGCGATCCCCTCGGCGACGACCTGCCGCAGCTCCTCCTCGGTGCGCGCCACGCCGCCGCCCTGGCCGCCCATCGTGAAGCCGGGCCGGATGATCGCCGGCAGCCCCAGCTCGCCGGCCCCGAGCGCCGCCTCCGCCTCGGCCACCGAGGAGGCGATCAGCGAGCGCGGCACGCGCAGGCCCGCGGCTTCCATCGTCTGCCGGAACGCCTGCCGGTCCTCGGCCCGGTGAATCGCGTCCTGGTCGGCGCCGATCAGCTCCACCCCGTGCTCGGCCAGGGTGCCGTCGGCGTGTAGCGCCATCGCCAGGTTGAGCGCCGTCTGCCCGCCCAGCGTCGGCAGCAGCGCGTCGGGCTTCTCACGCTCGACGATCCGCGCCACCACCTCCGGCACGAGCGGCTCGACGTAGGTGCGGTCGGCGAACTCGGGGTCGGTCATGATCGTCGCCGGGTTGGAGTTCACGAGCACGACCTCGTAGCCCTCCTCGCGCAGGACCTTGCAGGCCTGGGTGCCGGAGTAGTCGAACTCCGCCGCCTGCCCGATCACGATCGGGCCCGAGCCGATCAGGAGGATCTTCCCGATGTCGTCGCGGCGCGGCATCAGCTCTTCTCCAGCAGGTGCAGGAAGCGGTCGAAGAGGTGGCGCGCGTCGCGCGGGCCCGGCCCCGCCTCGGGGTGGTACTGGACGGTCCCGGCGGGGACGTCGAGCAGCCGCAGCCCCTCGATCGTGCGGTCGTAGAGGTTCAGGTGGGTGAGCTCCGCGGCCCCGTAGGGGGACTCCCACCGCAGCGGCTCGTCCGTCTCCAGGCGCCGCTCGCCGCCGGGGCCGGCGATCGCGAAGCCGTGGTTCTGGGAGGTGATCTCGATCCGGTTCGTGGTCAGGTCCTTGACCGGGTGGTTGGCGCCGCGGTGGCCGAAGGGCAGCTTGAACGTCTCCAGCCCGATCGCCCGGGCGAGCAGCTGGTGGCCGAGGCAGATCCCGAACAGCGGCCGCTTGCCGAGCAGCTCGCGCACGGTCGCGATCGTGGTCTCCACGGCGGCCGGGTCGCCGGGCCCGTTGGCCAGGAAGACGAGGTCGGGGTCGTGGCCGAGGACCTCCTCCGGCGGCGTGCTGTAGGGCAGCAGGGTGACGCGACAGCCGCGCTCGCGGAGCTGACGCACGATCGAGAGCTTGATCCCGGTGTCGATGCCGACCACGTGCGGGCCCTCGCCCGGATACCCGACCGGCTCCTCGGGGGTCACGGTCCCGGCCAGGTCGGAGCCCTTCATCTCCGGCTCGGCGCGGACGGCCTCCAGGGCCTCGGCGGCCGGCGTCGTGGCGGGGAAGACGCCGCCCCGCATCGAGCCGCGCTCGCGGATGTGGCGGACCAGCGCCCGGGTGTCGACCCCGCTGATCGCCCCCACGCCGCGCTCGGCGAGCCAGTCGAGCCAGCCGGCCTCGGCGCTGGCCGAGTCGGTGCCGTTCTGGGCCTCGCGCATGATCGCCGCGCGGGCGTGGGCGCGGTCGGACTCCATCGCCGCCCCGGCGGCGCCGTAGTTGCCGATCATCGGATAGGTGAAGGTGATGATCTGGCCCGCGTAGGAGGGGTCGGTGACCGACTCCTGATAGCCGGTCATCGCGGTGTTGAAGACGACCTCCCCGAGCACCGGGGCGGGCTCGCCGCAGAGCTCGCCGTCGAGCCGCGAGCCGTCCTCGAGCAGGACGTATCCGGGCTCGCGGCTCACGGCGCGTACTCCAGCACAAGCCGCTGCACCCGCTTGAACTCGTCCGTGCCGGCGCCGCCGAGCAACTCGAAGAGCGCCATCTCGACGCTGCTCAGCCAGGCGCCCGAGCGGCTCAGGCGAGCGAGCGCGCGGCGGCGGTTGGCGGGGTCGCGCGAGCCGACCGCATCGGCGACCACGAACACCTCGGCGCCCGCCCCGAGCAGGTCGAGCGAGCTCTGGAGCACGCAGACGTGCGCCTCGATCCCGCAGATCAGGGCTTGATCGCGGCCGCCGAGCGAGAAGCCCTCGGCGTCGGAGGCCGAGAAGCAGGTCTTGGCGAGCGGCTCGGTCCCGTCCGGCAGGTGCTCCGCCAGCTCCGGCACGGTCGCCCCGAGGCCCTTGGGGTACTGCTCGGTCACGTGGACGGGGACGCCGAGCGCCTCGGCGCCGCGGATCATCGCCGCGCAGGCGGAGGCGATGCGGTCGAAGCCGTCGACCGCGCGGCGGAAGCCCTCCTGCACGTCGATCACGACGAGCGCCGCGCGCTCGCGCTCGAGCCGCGCCGGCCCTGCGGCGCCGGAACCCGCGGCGGCCGCGCTCACGCGACCCTCATCGCGAACGATCGGCGCCGGAAGGCGACCGCCCCGGCGACCACGGTGAGCTGCGCGCGCGAGCGCAGCGCGCGGCCGCTGAAGGCGTTGTTGGCGGAGCGCGACTCCCAGCCCTCCTCGCCGGCCGTCCACTCGGCAGCGAGGTCGACCAGCGCCACGTTGGCCTCCGCGCCGGGCGCGATCGCCGGCCGCTCGAGGCCGAAGAGCTCCGCCCCGGCCCCGAGCCGCTCGACGAGCAGGCCGAGCCCGATCACGCCCGGCTCGACGAGGCCCGTGTAGAGGGCGGCGAAGGCGGTCTCCAGACCGGTGACGCCCATCGCCGCCTGCTCGAAGGGGACGTCCTTCTCGTTGCTGGCGTGTGGCGCGTGGTCGGTGCCGATGCAGTCGACGGTACCGTCTCGAAGCGCCTCGACGAGGGCCTCCCGGTCGTCGGCGGAGCGCAGCGGCGGGTTCATCTTGAAGCGGGAGGCGTCGAGGCTGCGCACCTCCTCGTCGGTGAGCAGCAGATGATGCGGGGTGACCTCGGCGGAAAGCTTCGCCCCCTGCCGCTTGGCCGCCGCCACCGCCTCCACCGAGGCCCGCCCGGAGAGGTGCTGGACGTGAGCGCGCGCGTCTTCGTAGAGGCAGAGCGCGGCGTCGCGGGCGATCATCGTCGACTCCGAGACGACCGGGATCCCGGCCATCCCGAGCGCCGCCGACACCTCGCCCTCGGCCATCACGCCCTCCCCCTTCAGGGCCGGGTCCTCCTCGTGCAGAAGGATCGTCCCCCCGGCCAGCCGCTGGTACTGGAGCGCCTTCCGCATCAGCCCAGCGGAGACGACCGGCAGCCCGTCGTCGGTGAAGGCGATCGCCCCGGCCTCGCGCAGGGCGGCCATCTCCGCGAGCTCCTCGCCGCGCATGCCCTTGCTCACCGTGGCCGTGAAGCCGGTCGGCACCGAGGCCTCCGTCGCGGCCCGCCGGCGCAGGGCGCTGACCTCACCGGGCTGGTCGACGACCGGGTCGGTGTTGGCCATCGCGACGATCCCGCAGAAGCCGCCCGCCGCGGCCGCGCGCGTGCCGGTCTCGATGTCCTCCTTGTATTCCTGCCCCGGGGTGCGCAGGTGGACGTGGGGGTCAAAGAAGGCCGGGAAGGCGTGCAGGCCGGCGGCCTCGATCACCTCGGCCCCCGCGGGCGCATCCAACCCCCCGGGCGTGCCGATCTCGGCGATCCGCCCCTCCCGGATCAGCAGGTCGGCGGGACCGTCGATGTCGCTGCGCGCGTCGAGGACGTGGGCCTCGCGGATCAGCAGCTCGCCACCGCCCTCCCCGCGCCAGTCGAGGCTCGAGACCTCCCTCACGCCGGCTCCCCGATCGGGCTCGGGTCCCGGCCGCCGTCCGGCTCGCCGCCGACCCGGCTCAGCGGGCGCGGGCGCTCCTGCCCGGCCAGGATCTCGTACAGGATCGCCATCCGGACCAGGAGCCCGGCGGCGACCTGCTCCGCGATCAGCGACCCGGGCCCGTCGATCACCTCCGGCGCCAGCTCGACGCCGCGGTTGACCGGCCCCGGATGCATGAGGAGCTGCCGCGGCCCCAGCCGGCGCGCGTCGATCTGGTAGGCGATCGCATACTCGCGCAGCGAGGGGACGAAGCTCTCGCTCATCCGCTCCCGCTGCATCCGCAGCGCGTAGACCACGTCGGCCTCGCCGAGGTCGTCGAGCGTGTGGCTTACCTCGCAGCCGAGCGCCTCGATGCCGCGCGGGATCAGGGTCGGGGGCCCGGCGACGGTGACCTTCGCCCCCATCGCCCCGAAGGCCCGGATGCCGGAGCGCGCGACGCGGCTGTGAGTCACGTCGCCGACGATCCAGATCCGCTTGCCGTCCAGCGAGCCGAGCCGCTCGAGCAGCGTGTAGACGTCGAGCAGCGCCTGGCTGGGGTGCTCGTGCTTGCCGTCGCCGGCGTTGACGACCGCGGCATCGGTCCAGCCCGCGACCAGCGCCGCCGCGCCGGCCTGCGGGGAGCGGATCACGATCGCCTCCGGCTCGTAGGCCGACAGCGTCGCGATCGTGTCGCGCAACGACTCGCCCTTGTCGACCGAGGAGCCGCTCGCCTTCACCGAGACGACGTCGGCCGACAGGCGCTTGGCGGCGAGCTCGAAGGAGGAGCTGGTCCGGGTCGAGGACTCGTAGAAGAGGGTCACCACGGTGCGCCCGCGCAGGGTCGGCACCTTCTTGATCTCGCGCCGGCCGACCTCGGCGAAGCTGGCGGCGCGCTCGCAGATCCGCTCGATCCCGTCGCGGTCGAGATCCTCGATCGAGAGCAGGTTCCTCATCGCGCCCCACCTCCCGCGCCTGGACCGGCCTGCGCCCCGCCCCGCTCCGTACGCAGCCTCATCGTCACGCGTCCCCTCCCGCGCCGGCGCCGACCGCCGCGCCCCCGATCGCGACCTCCTCGGCGTCGTCGATCTCGGCCAGGCGCACGAACACGTGCTCGTCGCGGGCCGTGGGCAGGTTCTTGCCGGTGTAGTCGGGGCGGATCGGCAGCTCGCGGTGGCCGCGGTCGGCGAGGACGGCGAGCTGCACCCGCTGCGGGCGCCCGTAGTCGAACAGCGCCTCGATCGCGGCGCGCACCGTGCGGCCCGTGTAGAGGACGTCGTCGACGAGCACGACCGTGCGCCCCTCGAGCTCGAAGTCGAGGTGGGAGGCGTGGACCACGGGCGCGCCCTCCGGATCCCGCCCGGGCAGGTCGTCGCGGTAGAAGGAGATGTCGATGTCGCCGAGCGGCACAGGGTCCGGGCTCAGCTCGGCGAGGAGCCCGTGCAGCCGGCGGGCGAGGATCGCGCCTCGCGTGTGGATGCCGACGATCGCGAACCCGGGCTCACCATCCTCGGCGCTGCCGGGATTCTTCTCGATGATCTCGTGCGCGATGCGCACCAGCGTTCGCCGCAGATCGTCGCTGTCGAGGACGACGCGCTCGCTCAATTGTGCTTCGCCCCTTCCTGGCCTCACGGGACCGGGTTAAAGAAACGTCGCCGACGAGACTACCACCGCC
>CAZARJ010000100.1:0-6571 GCA_964487515.1 uncultured Conexibacteraceae bacterium
TCGACGAGCACGATCCCGTCCTCCTCGCGCTTGTACATCGCGCCCGAGGGGCAGGAGGCGACGCAGGAGGGGTTCAGGCAGTGCTCGCAGATCCGCGGCAGGTAGAACATGAAGGCCTCCTCGTAGGTGGCCTTGACCTGCTCCTCGATGCCGTCGGTGAGGGGATCCTGGTGGATGCGCTCCGGGGCGCCGGCGAGGTTGTCGTCCCAGTTCGGGCCCCACTTGATCTCGTCGAGCTGCTTGCCGGTGATCTGCGAGCGGGCGCGGGCGACCGGGTCGTGCTCCTGTAGCGGGGCCGAGATCAGCTTGTCGTAGTCGTAGGTCCAGGGCTCGTAGTAGTCGTCGAGCTGCGGCAGGTCCGGGTTGGAGAAGATGCTGAGCAGCTTCTTGATCCGCCCGCCGGCCTTGAGCCGCAGCCGGCCTTTGCGATCGAGCTCCCAGCCGCCGTTCCACTGCTCCTGGTCCTCCCAGCGCTGCGGGTAGCCGAGCCCGGGCTTGGTCTCGACGTCGTTGAACCACATGTACTCGGCGCCGGGACGGTTCGTCCAGACCTGCTTGCAGGTCACCGAGCAGGTGTGGCAGCCGATGCACTTGTCGAGATTCATCACCATCCCGACCTGGGCGCGGATCTTCACGACGACCTCCTCACTCGTATCTGACCTCCGCCTCGCGCTTGCGCAGCACGGTCACCTCGTCGCGCTGCGAGCCGGTCGGCCCGTAGTAGTTGAACCCGAAGCTGAGCTGCGCGTAGCCGCCGACGAAGTGGGTCGGCTTCATCACGATCCGGGTCAGCGAGTTGTCGGTGCCGCCGCGCTTGCCGCCGATCTCGGTCAGGGGCACGTTCAGATGGCGATCCTTGGCGTGGTACATCATGCAGGTGCCCTCGGGCACCCGGTGGGTCACGGTCGCCCGGCAGGAGACGACGCCGTTGCGGTTGAAGGCCTCGACCCAGTCGTTGTCGGCGATGCCGAGCGCCTCGGCGTCCTCGCGGCTGATCCAGAGCATGCCGCCGCCGCGGAACAGGGTCAGCATGTGCAGGTTGTCCTGGTACTCGGAGTGGATCGACCACTTCGAGTGCGGGGTCAGGTAGCGCAGGGTCAGCTCGCGCCGGCCGGAGCCGTCATCGGCGCCCTGGTCGCCGAAGATCGCGCGGTGGTTGAGCGGCGGCCGGTAGACGGGCAGGCCCTCGCCGAGCTCCAGCATCCAGGCGTGGTCGAGGTAGAAGTGCTGGCGCCCCGACAGCGTGTGCCACGGCTTGCTGCGCTCGACGTTGATCGTGAACGGGGCGTAGCGGCGCCCGTGCGCCTCGATGCCGGACCACTCGGGCGAGGTCATCACCGTCCGCGGCTGCACCTGGGCGTCGTGGAAGGTGATCCGCTCGTCGGCCCGCGTCCGCGCCAGGTCGGCGAGCTCGACCCCGGTCGTCTCCTCGAGCGCCTCGAAGCCCTGCACGGCGAGCCGCCCGTTGGTCGTCCCGGAGAGGGCGAGGATCGCCTCGCAGGCGTGCTCGACGCGCTCGATCGAGGGGCGCCCGTCGGCGACGCCGCCGCGCACCGCGCCGTTCGCCCCGCGCAGCTCCGCGACCTCCTCGTCGGCCACCCAGCGCGCGCCCTTGACGGCCGTGCCCTGCTCCTCGACCAGGGGCCCGAGCGCCCGCCACTTCTCCCCCACCTTCGGGTAGTCGCGCTCGACGACCACCAGCTTCGGCATCGTCTTGCCGGGCACCGGCTCGCACTCGCCCGCCCGCCAGTCCCGCACCTCGCCCAGCGGCTGGGCGATCTCGTCCGGCGTGTCGTGGGCGAGCGGCGCCGCGATCACGTCCCGGCGCGCGCCGAGGTGCTTCTCCGCGAGCTCCGAGAAGCGCTGCGAGACGCGGGCGAAGGTGTCCCAGTCGGTCTTGTTCTCCCAGGGCGGCGGCACGGCCTCGTTGAAGGTGTGGACGAAGGGGTGCAGGTCGGTCGAGGAGAGGTCGTACTTCTCGTACCAGGTGGCGGCCGGCAGGACGACGTCGGAGAAGAGCGCGTTGCTGGTCATCCGGAAGTCGATCGTGGTCAGCAGGTCAAGCTTGCCGTCGTCGGCGTCCTCGCGCCAGAGAACGTCCCTGGGGCGCAGCTCCGGCGGGCTCTCCTCGGCGCGGACCTCGTTCTCGTGCGTGCCCAGCAGGTGCTTGAGGAAGTACTCGTGGCCCTTGCCGGAGGAGCCGAGCAGGTTGGAGCGCCAGACGGTCAGCACCTTGGGATGGTTGTCGGGCGCGTCGGGGTCCTCGCAGGCGAACTTGAGCGCCCCGGAGCGCAACTCCGCGACGA
The DNA here is from genome assembly GCA_964487515.1 of uncultured Conexibacteraceae bacterium. Classification (GTDB taxonomy): domain Bacteria; phylum Actinomycetota; class Thermoleophilia; order Solirubrobacterales; family 70-9; genus RHKX01. Next base: position 2,307 of record CAZARJ010000100.1, read on the forward strand.
TGTGCTCGGAGACCTCCACGCCCCGCTCCGCCGCCTCCTCGACCAGCTTCAGGGTGCTGCGGTCGAAGCTCGGGTAGGAGGGCAGCCAGCCGAGCCGGGCGCCGAGCGCGTTGATGTCGGCGATGTGGCGGCCCTCGAGCAGCCCGCGGCCGAGCGGCGTGGCGAGGTCCTCGGGCCGGTGCCGCTCGTAGCGCCACTGGTCGGAGGCGAGGTAGAAGAACGGCGTCCCCGACTGATGCCGCGGCGGGCGGACCCAGTCGAGCGCGAAGGCGAGCGTCTGCCAGCCGGCCAGAGGGCGCACCTTCTCCTGGCCGACGTAGTGCGCCCAGCCGCCCCCGTTCACCCCCTCGCAGCCGCACATCATCACCAGCGCGAGGAAGGTGCGGTAGGTCTGGTCGGAGTGGAACCAGTGGTTGGTGCCGGCGCCCATCGCGATCATCGAGCGGCCCTGGGTGCGCTCGGCGTTGCGGGCGAACTCGCGGGCGACGCGCGCCACCAGCTTGCGGTCGACGCCCGTGATCGGCTCCTGCCAGGCGGGGGTGTGCGGGAGCGGGTCGTCGTAGTCGGCGGGCCACTCGCCCGGCAGGCCCGGCCGCGCAACCCCGTAGTTGGCGAGCGCCAGATCGAGCACCGTGGTCACGAGCCGGCCGCCCACCCGCATGGCCGGGACCCCGCGGCGCATCGTGCTGCCGCCCTCGGTCTCGCCGCTGTCGAAGCGCGGCAGGTCGACCTCGACCCGCTCGCCCTCGCGGCCGTCCAGGGTCAGCGCCGGCTCGAGGCCGTCGAGGCGCAGGTTCCACTTGCCCGGCTCGCCGTAGCGGTGGCCGACCGACCCCTTGGGGACGGCGGGGGCGCCGGTCGCCTCGTCGATCACGACCGGCTTCCACTCCGCGTTCTCGTCCTCGCCGCCGTCGCCCTCCAGGTCGGAGGCGCGCAGCATCCGGTCGGGGACGTACGCCCCCTCGGGGCCCTCGCGCAGGGTGACCAGCAGAGGGAGGTCGGTGAGCTTGCGCGCGTAGGCGTCGAAGTAGGGCACCTGCCGGTCGACGTAGAACTCCTTCAGGATCACGTGGCCCATCGCCATCGCCAGGGCTCCGTCGCTGCCCGCCTCGGCGGCGAGCCAGTCGTCGGCGAACTTGGTGTGCTCGGCGTAGTCGGGCGAGACCACGACCACCTTCTGGCCCCGGTAGCGGGCCTCGGTCATGAAGTGGGCGTCCGGCGTGCGGGTGGTCGGCAGGTTCGTCCCCCAGACGATCAGGTAGCCGGAGTTGAACCAGTCACCCGACTCGGGCACGTCCGTCTGGTCGCCAAACGTCTGCGGCGAGGACGGGGGCAGGTCCGCGTACCAGTCGTAGAAGGAGAGGATCACGCCGCCGATCAGCGAGAGGAAGCGCGTGCCGGCGGCGTAGGAGGCCATCGACATCGCCGGGATCGGGGTGAAGCCGACGCAGCGGTCGGGGCCGTAGCGCTTGATCGTGTGCACGTGGGCGGCGGCGATGATCTCGGTGACCTCCTCCCAGGAGGCGCGCACGAAGCCGCCCTTGCCGCGCTGGCGCTTGTAGGTCCGCTTGCGCTCCGGGTCCTCGGCGATCTCCTCCCAGGCGTCGACGGGATCGCCGAGCCGCGCCCGGGCCTCGCGGAACATCTCCAGCAGGCTGCCCCGCACGTACGGGTACTTGAGTCGCAGCGGCGAGTAGGAGTACCAGGAGAAGGAGGCGCCGCGGGGGCAGCCGCGGGGCTCGTACTCGGGCATGTCGGGCCCGGTGGAGGGATAGTCCACCGCCTGCGTCTCCCAGGTGATCAGCCCGTCCTTGACGTGCACGTTCCAGGAGCAGGAGCCGGTGCAGTTGACCCCGTGCGTGGAGCGGACCACCTTCTGGTGCTCCCAGCGCCCCCGGTAGGACTTCTCCCAGTCCCGGTTCTTGGAGACCAGCTGGCTCCAGCCCTCCTCGTTGGTCGGCCCCCGCCGCAGGAGGCGGTGCGCGTCGAGCAGCGGCTTGGGCTGGTCGGCCATCTCAGTCGCGCCGCCCCTGCCGACCGGTCCGTTCCGGGCCCCGGATCGCTGCCGGTTCTCGGCGCCGCGGGCCTTCCGAGCTGCGCTCACCCCACATGACGCGCCGCACGCTATCACCCCGTCTGGCTAGGTCGGGCCGGCTCCGGGGTTCTCCACCGCGACAGCGGGGTCGGCCGCAGTCCGCCGCCCGGGAAGCCCGAACGACGCGAACAGCGACGGGCCGAGGAAGGGGGCGAGGAAGTTCCGCACGCCCGCCACGCGCGGGCCGTCGTCGCCTTCGCGCACCATCTCGAGCACGGTCAGCGCCCAGGGCAGCCAGTCGCCGGATTCCGGATCGGGCTTGTAGGCCGCGAAGGCCGGGCAGCCGTTCGCCGTCACCGCGATCAGCTTCGAGCCCCGGCAGGCGGCGCCCTGCCCGAGCATGAAGCGGCCGACCTGCTCGGGCCCGCGGATCCACAAGGGCAGCGGCGGCATGTCGAAGGCGACGTCGTAGCGCAGCAGGGCCACGATCCGGTCGATGTCGTAGTCGGCGAAGGCGTCGAGGTACTGCTCCAGCAGGCGCTGCTCGTCCTCGCCGTCGGGACGGATGGGCGCCTCGGCGTCCTCGAGCGCGAGGCCGTCGAGCGTCGCCCGGGCGCGCTGCAGGGCGCTGTTGACCGAGGCGACCGAGGTCTCGAGCAGATCCGCCACCTCCTTGGCGCTCCAGCGCAGCACCTCGCGCAGGACGAGGACGACGCGCTGGCGGGCGGGCAGGTGCTGAAGCGCGGCGACGAAGGCGAGCCGCAGGCTCTCGCGGCGGGCGGCGCGGGCCGCCGGGTCGGCCTCGGGGTCGGCGAGCTGCCCGTCGGCGATCGGCAGGACCCAGGTCGTCTCCGGCAGCGGCTCGCCGACCGGCGTGTCCGCGAGCCCGGGATCGGCGAGGTCGACCGGGCGGGCGCGGCGCTCGCGGCCCTTGATCTGGTCGAGGCAGACGTTGGTGGCGATCCGGAACAGCCAGGGCTTCAGCGCGGCGCGATCCTGGAGCGTGTCGGCGCGCTGCCAGGCCCGGGTGAGCGCATCCTGCGTCGCGTCCTCGGACTCGGGGCCCGAGCCGAGCATGCGGTAGCAGTAGCCGACCAGCGCCGGTCGCAGGCGCTCCAGGTCCTCCTCCAACGTCGGCTGGCCGGGCACGGCGACGGGCATCACGGACATCGTAGGCGCCCGCGCGCTCCGGTTCCAGCCGATCTCGCGGGTACCGATGAGTTTCTCCGGGCCCACCCGTCTCAGCTGCGAACCCACCGGCCCCCACCGAAGGAGAGACCGATGTCCCGACTGCTGTTCCTCAACCTCCCCGTCGAGGACCTGGCGCGGAGCCGCGCCTTCTTCGAAGGCCTCGGCTTCCGCTTCGACGAGCGCTTCACCGACGAGCGCGCGGGCTGCATGGTCGTCAGCGAGCAGGGCTTCGTGATGCTGCTCGAGCGGGAGCGCTTCGCCGAGTTCGTCACCAGGCCGCTCGCCGACGCGCGGAAGGAGACCGCGCTCACGGTCGCGATCAGCTGCGCGAGCCGCGACGAGGTCGACAGCCTCACCGACGCCGCCCTGGACGCCGGCGCCACGGCCGCCAAGGATCCCCAGGACTACGGCTTCATGTACCAGCGCAGCTTCCACGATCTCGACGGTCACCTCTGGGAGACGATGTGGATGGACCCGGTCGCCGCCGAGCAGGGGCCGGCCGAGTACACGGCCGGGAGCGAGTCGGCCTAGCGCTGTCGCCTGCGGTGGCGGCGCGCCTTGGCCGCGTTCCCGCAGGTCGCCATCGAGCACCAGCGCCGCCGGCCGGCGGGCGAGCGGTCGAAGAACCGCGCGCGGCACGTCTCCGAGGCGCAGATCCTGCTCCGCTCGCGCTCGGCGCGGCCCAGCATCCGGGCCGCGTCGAGGGCGAGCGCCGAGAGCGCGTCCTCGGCCGGCCGGCCGCTGCCCGCGGTCGCGAGCACCGGGTCGGGCCCGGCAGCGGGGACGGTCAGCCGAGGGGTCGCCGGCGCCAGCCAGCGATTGATCTCCACCACCGCGCCCGCGGGGGGCGGCCTCCGCTCGACCCGGGCGAGCGCGCAGGCGTCGATCGCCTCGCGCAGCCGCCGCGCCCGGACGAGGAGGCGCTCGTCGGCGCCGTTCGGCCCGGCGGCGCCGTTCGGCCCGGCGGCGCCGTTCGGCGCGGCGGCGCCGTTCGGCCCGGCGAGCAGCCCGCACTCGCGCAGCCAGCGCTCCAGGTCGG
>CAZARJ010000101.1:0-6506 GCA_964487515.1 uncultured Conexibacteraceae bacterium
GCTCCCTCGCCGCCGAGCTTGCCGAAACCGGCGCGATGGCCGGAGAAGTGCAAGCTCGGCGCCCGGCCTGAGCTCCCTCGCCGTCGAGCTTGCCGAAACCGGTGCGATGGCCGGAGAAGTGCAAGCTCGGCGCCCGGCCCCGTGTTGTCGACCACCTCCCCTCCCTGCCGAGACGAGCGTTCGACTCGCAGGGGTCTCGGGGTAGCGTGCCTCCCTCGCCTTGGTAACGAGGCGCTGGGTCGTGCTATGCCGGAATCCCGGCACGACGCCATGCCGGCGCGGATCGGGCGGGCGGGCCGGGCCGGGGCGGATGGGCTCACCTTCGGGCGCGGCTACTCTGCCGCCTGCATGACGAGCGTGGTGATCGCGATCGACGGGCCCGCCGGGGCCGGGAAGTCCACGGTGGCGCGCGCCCTGGCGGACCGGCTCGGGTTCACCTACCTGGACTCGGGCGCGATGTACCGGGCCGTGGCCCTGCGCGCGCTGCGGGAGGAGGTCGACCCGGACCGGGAGGAGGCGGTGGCGCCACTCGCCGCGAGCCTCGAGATCGGGATGGAGGGGGGCAGGATCACGCTGTCCGGCGAGGATGTGAGCGCCGCGATCCGCGCTCCGGCGGTGAGCGCGGCCGCGTCGCGGGTCTCGGTGCACCCGCGCGTGCGGGCGGCGCTCGTCGCCCGCCAGCGGGCGCTGCTGCAGACGGGGCGCTGGGTCGCCGAGGGGCGCGACATCGGCACGGTCGTCTGCCCGCGGGCGCCGCTCAAGATCTTCCTGCTCGCCGACGAGGACGAGCGCGCCCGGCGGCGGGCCGCGGAGACGGGGGAGGATCGCGAGCGCGTTCTCGCCGACCAGCGCGAGCGCGACTCCCGCGATCGCGAGCGCGAGCACGGGGCCCTGCGCGTCGCCGCCGACGCGGTGGAGGTCGAGACCACCGGCCTCGACGTGCCGGCGGTCGTGGAGCGCATCGCGGCCCTCGCATCCGAGCGGGGCCTGGCGTGAGGGTCGCCGTCGTCGGCTACCCGAACGCCGGCAAGAGCACGCTCGTCAACCGGCTCGCCGGGGTCCGCGAGGCGGTCACCCACTCCGAGGCCGGGGTGACCCGCGACCGCAAGGTGATCGAGACCGAGTGGAACGGGGTGCCGATCGAGCTGATCGACACCGGCGGCGTCGACATGTCCGCGGTCGACTCGCTCTCGCGCTCCGTCCAGCGCCAGGCGCGGGAGGCGATCGCCGACGCCGACGTGATCCTGCACGTCGTCGACGCGCGCGCCGGCCTCGGCCCCGGGGACGCGGAGGTGGCGGCGCTGCTGCGCGCCTCCGAGCGGCCGGTGATCGTGGTCGCCAACAAGATCGACGACCCCGCCGACGAGCACAGCGCCGCCGAGCTGCACCGGCTCGGGCTGGGGGATCCGATCGCCGTCTCCGCCACGCACGGGCTGGGGACGGGCGATCTGCTCGACCGGATCGCGGCGCTGGCGGAGGCGGCGGAGGATCGCTCCGGGATGACCGACCTGCCGCGGATCGCGATCCTCGGCCGGCCCAACGTGGGCAAGTCGTCGCTGCTCAACGCGCTGCTCGGCAGCGAGCGCACGATCGTCAGCGACATGGCGGGCACGACCCGGGACGCGATCGACACCCCGATCTCTGTCGACGGGCGCGAGGCGCTGCTCGTCGACACCGCCGGCATCCGGCGGCGCGGCAAGCTGGGCGACTCGATCGACTACTACGCACAGCTCCGCGCCGAGCGCGCGGCCGAGCGCGCCGACGCCGCGATCCTGACCTGCGATGCCTCCGAGGGGGTGACCTCCGAGGACCTGCGGATCGGCGAGCTGGCGATGCGCGCCGGCTGCGCGACGCTCGTGGCGCTCAACAAATGGGACATCGCCGACCTCGACCTCGACGACGCGCGTGCGCGGATCGCCCAGCGCCTGCGTCTGCGCCCGCCGGTGCTGACGATCTCCGCGCTGCGGGGGCGCAACCTGCACAAGGTCCTGCCCCTGGCGCTCGAGCTCGTCGACCGGCGCGCGAGCCGGGCCCAGACCTCGGCGCTCAACCGGGCGCTCGGCGAGGCGGTGGAGCGGAACGCGCCACCCTCCCGTCGCGGACGCCGCCTGCGCCTCTACTACGCCGCCCAGGTCGGCGAGCGGCCCCCCCGGATCGCGATCCAGGTCAACGACCGCTCGCTCGTCGACCGGGCCTGGGCCTACTACCTGGAGAACGCGCTGCGCGAGGCGCTCGGCCTCGACGGGGTGCCGCTGGTGATCGACTTCGTCCCCCGCCGCCGCGACCGCTCCGGCGGGGGTTGAGGCGGGCGCGGGGGAGAGGCGGGAGGCGCCCGCTGCCGCGGCGGGTATAAACGCCCGATGCGACCGCGGGCGGGAATCGGGTGGATCCGGGAGCGCCTCGGGCGGGCCAGGGGGAGCATCCGGCGGGCCGGGAGCGGGCTCCGGCGGGGTGCGGGCGGGCACCGGAGGGCGGAGAGCGTGCTCCGGCGGGTTCGCGGGATCCGCGGGAGGCTGCCGGCGCCCGGGCCGTGGCGCCGCCTGACGCCGCTCACCCGCCGGCGCGTGCTGGCCGGCGCGATCGTCGCCGCGCTCGCCGGGCTCGCCTGGGTCGTCCTCCTGCTCGCCGCCCCCTGCGGTTGGCCCGGGGGCGGCGACTGCCCGCCCGCCGACGACGCGATCGCCCTCGTTCCCGGCGATGCGCTCGCCTACGTCCACGCCGAGATCGACCCCGAGCGCGACCAGTACGTCGACGCGGCGCTGCTCGGCCGGCGCGTACCCCGGCTCGGCGCCCTGCTCGCCGGGGCGCTGGGCGGGGCGCTCGGCGTCGATCCCGACCTGCTCGCCGCGCCGCCGCCCTGGGCCGGCGACGAGCTGGCGGTCGCCCTGCTGCCCGGCCCGCGGGGCGGGGACCGGCTCACCCTGCTGGCGGTCGACGATCCCGCGGGGGCGGGCGGCTACGCCGAGCGGCTGATCCGGGCCCGGGGCGAGGCCGGGGAGGTCGCGGGCGTGGAGCTTCATCCGGGCCGCCGCGGCCAGGCCTACGCGCTGCGGGACGGCTTCCTGCTGCTCGGCGACGAGGGCGCGGTGCGGGAGACGCTGGCGAGCACCCCCGGCTCGTCCCTGCGGGCGGAGCTGGAGCCCGCGGACGGCCCGCCGGCCGGGCCTCTCGCGGAGCTTCCGGAGGAGCGCCTCGCCTACGCGTATCTGTCCGGCGCCGGCTCCCGCGCCCTGCTCCAGGGGACCGCGGGGCCGCTCGGATCGCTGCTCGGCGCGGGGGCGAGCACCGGGCTGGCGGCCGCGCTGACGGTGCAGGGGGGAATCGCCGGGCTGACCGTGCGCTCCGGCATCGAGCCCGGGGCCGCGCGCCGCAGCGCCGGGCCGATCTCGGCGCTGCCCGGGTTCAGCCCGCAGCTCCCCGCGGAGCTCGGGGCCGGCACCCTCGCCTACCTCGGCCTCTCTGATCCGGCGGCCGGCATCGGCGGGCTGATCGACCGCGCCGAGGCGGGGGACCCGGAGCTGGGGCCGGCGCTCGAGCGCCTCCAGCGCCGCCTGCGCGCCGCGACCGGGATCGACCTGCGCGCCGACCTGCTGCCGCTGCTCGGCGGCGAGGCCGCGCTCTCCGCGGCGCCGGCGGGGGGCGGCGCCGATGCCGCCGCCCCGGATGCGCAGGCCGGCGCGATCGCCTTCGGCGCCCCCTACGCGAGCCTGATCGCCGACGGGGTGGACGCGGCGGCGGCGCGGCGGAAGCTGGGCTCCCTCGAGCGGCCCCTGGAGCGGGCCCTGGGCGGGGGCGACCGGTTCGAGACGCTGCAGATCGCCGGCGCGGAGGCCCGGGGCCTGCGGGTCAGCCCGGCCGTCGACCTCACCTACGCGGCCTACGACGAGCGGCTCGTGATCGCCACCGATCCGCACGGCATCGACGTCGCGCGCGGCGGCGGCCCGGCCCTCGCCGAGGCTCCCGGCTACGAGGCCGCGACGGCGGGCCTGCCGCCGCGGCCCGGCCTGCTCGCCTACCTGAACCTGGACGGCCTGCGCGGCCTGCTCGAGCAGGCCGGGCTGGCGGAGGATCCCGCCTACGCGGTCGTCGCCGGCGACCTGCGGGCGCTGCACGGCGCGGCGCTGGCGATCGGCGGCGACGAGGAGCGGGTCGGGATCGACCTGCGGCTTGTCACCGGCGAGCCCTGAGGGGGAGGGGCCGATCCCCGCGTTGCGCCCGGCCGCGCGGGGATCCGGGCCCGGGCGGCCCGGCGCCGGGGATTCGGCCGCGCGTGGATGCCAATACCATCACCCGTCCCCCGCCAGCGAAGCGAAACGAGGAAAGAGGTTTGCGAGGCCGATGAGCGAGACGAGAGAGCTCTCCGACGGCGAGTACCTGTTCACGTCCGAGTCGGTGACCGAGGGTCATCCGGACAAGATCTGTGATCAGATCTCCGACGGCGTCCTCGACGCCGTGCTCGCGAACGATCCCGGCGGGCGGGTCGCCTGCGAGACGCTCGTCAACACGGGGCTGGTCGTGGTCACGGGCGAGATCTCGACCGAGACCTACGTCGACATCCCGACCATCGTCCGCGACACGGTGCGCGAGATCGGCTACGACCGCGGCGAGCTCGGCTTCGACGGCAGCACCTGCGCCGTGCTCTCGGCCATCGACGAGCAGTCGCCGGACATCGCCCAGGGCGTCGACGTCGCCTACGAGCGGCGCGCCGAGGGCGGCGAGGACGAGCTCGACACCGACGGCGCGGGCGACCAGGGCATGATGTTCGGCTACGCGAGCAACGAGACCGAGGCGCTGATGCCGATGCCGATCCAGATCGCGCACACGCTGGCCCGGCGCCTCGCCGAGGTGCGCAAGTCGGGCGAGCTCGACTACCTGGGCCCGGACGGCAAGACGCAGGTCACGGTCCGCTACCGCGACGGGCGCCCGGTGGAGGTCGTGCGGATCCTGATCTCGACCCAGCACGCGGACGGCGTGGACACCGAGAGCCGGATCAAGCCGGACCTCTGGGAGCACGTCGTCCTGCCGGTGCTCAACGAGGGCTACGCCGACAGCTTCGCCCCGGACGCCCTGCGCGCCGATCTGCTGGTCAACCCGACGGGCAAGTTCGTGATCGGCGGGCCGGTCGGCGACGCCGGGCTCACCGGCCGCAAGGTGATCGTCGACACCTACGGGGGCGCCGCGCGCCACGGGGGCGGCGCCTTCAGCGGCAAGGACCCCTCCAAGGTCGACCGCTCCGCCGCCTACGCGGCCCGCTACGTGGCCAAGAACGTCGTCGCCGCGGGCCTCGCCGACCGCTGCGAGATCCAGCTCGCCTACGCGATCGGCGTCGCCCACCCGGTCTCCGTGATGGCCGAGTCCTTCGGCACCGGGAAGGTCTCCGACCGGCGCCTCGCCGAGGCCGTCCGGGAGGTCTTCGACCTGCGCCCGGGCGCCTTCCGCCGCTATCTCGACCTGCACCGGCCGATCTACAAGAAGACCGCCGCCTACGGCCACTTCGGGCGCGCCGACGGGGACTTCACCTGGGAGCGCACCGATCGCGTCGACGAGCTGCGCGCGGCGGCCGGCGTGGTCGAGGCGCAGGCCTGAGGCCGGCGCCGGCCTACCCGCCGAGCCCGCTCGCGCCCGCGCCGTGAGCGCCGGGCTCGGTGGCCTCGTGCACCCGGGCGACGACGCGCTCGGGCTGGGCGACGCCCGCGAAGACGAAGTCGCCGTCCGCGTCCTGGGCCGCGGTGTCGAAGTCCACGTCGCCGATCTGCAGCAGCCGCTGCCAGACGGTCTGGCGGTAGTTGACGTCCTGGATCCGCTCGGTCCTGGTCTCCTGCACGTCGCGGGCGATGATCCCCCGCTTCACGTTCAGGCGCCGGTTGGTGATCGTGTAGCGGGTCGCGACCCGGCGCACGAAGCCGATCAGCGCGATCAGGGCCGCGCCGGCGATCAGGATCAGGGCGACGATCGCGTCGCCGACCCCGTCGCCGGCGGCGTCCCCGATCAGGACGACGAGGATGACGGCGGCGGCCAGGATCAGGGTGGCCTTCGCGTAGAAGCCCATGATCGAGCGCCAGGACGGGTGGCCTTCGAACACGATCTGCTCGCCGGGGCCGAGCTTGAGCGCCATCGGGTGAAGATATCCCCCCGCGGCCGCGTCCGCGAGCCCGCGTAGCGTCGCCGCGATGCGCATCGCCCAGGTTCAGCCGCTGACCACGACCCGCGCGCTGCGCGGCCCGTTCGACTACCGGCTCCGCGAGGAGCTGGGTGCGGTCGGGGTGGGCGCAGTGCTCCGCGTGCCCTTCGCCGGCCGCCGCCTGCTGGCGGTCGTGGTGGGCGTCGCGGAGCACAGCGAGATCGCCGAGGAGCGGCTCGCCGAGCCGCTGGAGGCCGTCGCGCCGGGGCTCACGCCGGAGCTGGTCGAGCTCGGCCTCTGGGTCGCCGAGCGCTACCGCTCGACGCCCGCGCGCGGCCTGGCCCTGCTGATGCCGCCCGGCTCGGGGACCGGGCGCGGCGCGCGG
>CAZARJ010000102.1:0-3378 GCA_964487515.1 uncultured Conexibacteraceae bacterium
GGCAAGCGCTACTACGGCGGCTGCGAGGAGGTCGACGTCGCCGAGCAGCTCGCGATCGACCGCGCCAAGGAGCTGTTCGGCGCCGAGCACGTCAACGTGCAGCCGCACGCCGGCGCGCAGGCCAACAACGCCGTCTACACCGGCCTGCTCGAGCCCGGCGACACGATCCTCGGCCTGGCGCTCGACCACGGCGGCCACCTCACCCACGGGATGAAGCTGAACCTCTCGGGACAGCTCTACAACCCGGTTCCCTACCACGTCGACCGCGAGAGCTTCCGCATCGACATGGACGAGGTCGCCGCGCTCGCCGCCGAGCACCGCCCGAAGCTGATCATCGCCGGCTGGTCCGCCTACCCGCGGCAGCTCGACTTCCCCGCCTTCCGCGAGATCGCCGACTCGGTGGGCGCCCTGCTGATGGTCGACATGGCCCACTTCGCGGGCCTGGTCGCCGCCGGCGAGCACCCCACCCCCGTCCCTCACGCCGACGTGGTCACGACCACGGTCCACAAGACCCTGGCCGGGCCGCGCAGCGGCATGATCCTCTGCCGCGAGGAGCTGGCGAAGGAGATCAACCGCTCGATCTTCCCCGGCAACCAGGGCGGCCCGCTGATGCACATCATCGCCGCCAAGGCGGTGGCGCTGAAGATCGCCGCGACGGAGGAGTTCCGGGCCCGGCAGCGGCGGACGATCGCCAACGCGAAAGCGCTGGCCGAGGGCCTGATCGCGGGTGGGGTTCCCGTGCTCACCGACGGCACCGACGTCCACCTGGTGCTCGTCGACGTGACCCCGCGCGGCCTCGACGGCAGCACCGCTGAGCAGCGCCTGGAGGAGGTCGGGATCACGGTCAACCGCAACGCGATCCCCTTCGACGAGCGGCCGCCGATGAACCCGTCCGGGCTGCGGATCGGCACGCCCGCGCTGACCACGCGCGGCCTCGGTGAGGACGACATGCGCGAGATCGCGGCGGTGATCGCGACGACCCTGAGCGAGAGCTTCGAGGGCGAGCGCGAGCAGCTCAAGGCCCGTACCCGGGCGCTCATGGAGGCGCACCCGCTGTATCCGCAGCTCGGCGCCTCCCTCGTTTGAGGGGCCCGCGCCGCTTGCGGATCTGGGTCGACTGCACCGCGGCCGCGCATCCGCTGGTGCTGCGACCGGTGATCGAGCGGCTGCGGGAGCGTGGCCACGAGGTCGAGATCACGGCGCGCCGCTACGGGCAGACCGAGGGCCTGCTCGACCGGCTGGGCCTCGCGTATGAGTCCTTCGGCGCCCACGGCGGGGCCGGTGAGGCGGCGAAGGCGGCGGCGCTCGCCCGCCGCAGCCTCGCGCTTCTGCGCTGGGCCCGGTCGCGTCGCTTCGACCTCGCGATCGCCCACGGCTCGGTCGACCTCGCGGTCGTCGGCTCGCTGTTGCGGATCCCCCAGGCGCAGATGCAGGACTACGAGTTCGCGGGCCTTCAGCGCCGGCTGGCCTGGCGGGCGGCGGCGCGCGTGATCGTCCCCGACGCGATCGGCATCGACCGCCTGACCGCCGCGGGCGCGCGCGCAGGGAAGCTGGTCCGCTACCCGGGCCTGAAGGAGGACTACTACCTGGCCGACTTCAAGCCCGACCCCACCGTGCTGGCCGGGCTCGGGCTTCCCGAGCACGGGATCGAGCCGCGGGGCCGCGACGACGATCGGGTGCTCGTCGTCGTCCGCCCGCCCCCGGAGACCTCCGCCTACCACGCCGAGAACCCGCTCTACGAGCGCCTGCTGGACCGGCTCGGCGCCGATCCGCGCGCCGTCGCGGTGCTCATCCCGCGCACCGAGGGCCAGCGCCGCTCCGCCCTCGCGCGCGGCCCCGCGGGGCCGATCGTCCCCGAGCGCGCGATCGACGCCCAGAGCCTGATCGCCTATGCCGATCTGGTCGTCAGCGCGGGGGGGACGATGAACCGCGAGGCGGTCGCGCTCGGCGTCCCGGTCCTGACCATCTTCAGCGGCCGCATGGGCGCCGTCGACGAGCGGCTGATCGCCGCCGGGCGGCTGCGCGAGCTGCGCGATCCCGAGGCGCTCGAGCTGCGCCCGCGCGCCCGCGACCGCGAGCCGGGGCCGGTCGAGCCGCGCGACCCGGACGTGCTGGTCGAAGGCGCCCTGGCGGCGGTCGGATAGGCTCGCGGCACTGAAGAGGCGAGGGAAGGGAGCGCATGCCGGAGACGATCGACGCACTCTTCGCCTTCCTCACCGCGGGCCTGGTCGCCTGGCTGCTGGTGCCGCTCGCGGAGCTGCTCGCCTGGCGGGTCGGGGCGATCGACCACCCGCGCGAGCGCAGCCTCCACGTCGCGCCGACGCCGAAGCTCTCCGGGGTCGCGATCCTGATCGGGGTCGGGGCGGCGGTCGCGATCTACCTGCCCTGGGACGAGCAGACGCGCGCGATCCTGCTCGGCGCCGTCGTCATCTCGCTGGTCGGCATGGTCGACGACATCATCGACCTGCCGCCGGGGGCGAAGCTGGTCGGGCAGATCGTCGCGGCGGCGATCCCGGTCTCCGCCGGCGTCACCGTCGACGTCTTCACGCTCCCGTTCGTGGGCGGCGTCGAGCCAGGCTCGACCGAGCTCTTCGAGCTGCCGCTGCTCGGCCACGTCGACCTCGGTGACCTCGGGACGGTGCTGGGCATCGTCGCGATGGCCAATGTGGTCAACCTGATCGACGGCGTCGACGGCCTGGCCGCGGGCGTCTGCCTGATCAGCGCCGCGACGCTGTCGGTGATCGCCCTCTCGCTGGAGCGCAACGTGGCCGGGGTCCTGGCCGCGATCATCGCCGGGGCCGCGCTCGGCTTCCTGCGCCACGGCTTCCCGCCCGCCACCAGCTTCATGGGGGACACCGGCTCCAACCTGCTTGGCTACCTGCTCGGCACCGCCGCGGTGCTCGGCGCCCTGAAGACGAACGCCGTGGTCGCCGTCGCCTTCCCGATGCTGGTCCTCGCGGTGCCGATCCTCGACACCGGCTTCGTGGTCGCCAAGCGGCTCAAGTACCGGCGTCCGATCTACGCCGCGGACGCCTGGCACTTCCACCACCGGATGGCCAACATCGGCTTCTCGCAGCGCCGCACGCTCGCCTACCTGTACGGGTGGACGCTCGTCATGGCCGCCGTCGCGCTGGCCTTGCGCTTCGTCCCCTACAGCGACGACCGCGGCAACTTCGACGCGGGCTGGACCGCGGTCATGGGCGGGGTGCTGCTGCTGGCGGTCGCCGCCAGCTTCTACGTCATCTACGTGCTCGAGATCCTGAAGCTGCGCCGCTTCCGCTTCCGCCAGGTCGCCGAGCGCGCCGGCGGGGCCGACGACGAGGCGGTCGACCGCGAGGTCGAGCACGAGCTGGAGACGGGCCGCTTCCGGGCCGAGCG
>CAZARJ010000102.1:3478-6500 GCA_964487515.1 uncultured Conexibacteraceae bacterium
CGTCGTCGTGCCGGTAGCGGCGCCCCGGATCGAGATGGAGGCACTGAGAAACCTCGACCTCCTGGTGCTCGTCGCGGCCCTGCCCGTGTTCATCGTCGCCGACGCGCCGATCGCGGGCTACGCGGCGGCCGCCGCGGCCTGGATCGCGGGCCGCATCGGCATGCACTACGCCGGCCGCCGCCGGGCCCGGGCGCTGCGCGCCGCGAACCGCAACCAGGCGCTCGGCCTGACCGCCGCCTCGATGATGGGGCGGCTCTGGGTGCTGGCCGGCGCGATCCTGCTCGTCGGGCTGCTCGGCGAGCGCGAGGCGGGCCTGGCCGCGGCGCTGCTGGCGCTGGTCCTGGTCACCGTGAGCCTGCTCACCCGGCTCATCGCGCACCTCGCCGATCCCGAGGGGGCGGGCCTGTGAGCGTCGGCAAGAAGCTGCTGCTCGTCTTCGGCGGCTACGCGCTGGTGATGATCGCCCTGGTGCTGATCTTCGGCAGCGACGGCAAGAACGAGCACTTCCAGCCCCAGAACGAGTTCAAGCTCGAGCCCTGGATCGATCTCACGATCGCCGGCATCGACATGAGCATCAACAAGGCGGTGCTCTACATCTTCCTCGGCGCCGGGCTGACCTGCGGGATGATGATCTGGATCGCGCGCAAGATGGCCGCGAAGCCGAACAAGGTGCAGATGGCGGTCGAGGTCGTCTACGACATCCTCCGCAAGCAGATCGTCACCGACAACCTCGACGAGAAGATGGCCCGCAGGTGGTTTCCCTTCCTGGGCGCGCTCTTCTTCTTCATCCTCTTCTCCAACTTCATCGGGCTGATCCCGCTGCCCACCAACACCGAGCACCCGGTCGAGATCCTCGGGATCGAGTTCCCGAGCTTCGCGCTCTACGCCGCGACCGCCAACATCTCGATCCCGCTCGTGCTGACGATCATCGTCTGGGTCGCCTACCACGTCGAGGGCGTCCGCCATCACGGCCCGATCAAGTACCTCGGCACCTGGCTCCCCAGCGGCCTGGAGGAGATGAACCCGATCGGCCGGGCCCTGATCTTCCTGATCGAGGTGATCTCGCACCTCGTGCGCCTGATCTCGCTCTCGGTGCGGCTCTTCGCCAACATCCTCGCCGGCCACCTGCTGCTGCTGTTCATGGGCGGCGGCCTCGCCGTCCTGCTGGGGATCTCGGCGCTCGGCGTGCTCTCGTTCCCGATGGCCTTCGCCTTCTACGTCTTCGAGATCGTCATCGTGGCCGGGCTTCAGGCCTTCATCTTCGCGATCCTGACCGCAATCTACCTCGGCGGCGCGACCTCCGAGGCTCACTAAGGAAAGAAGGAGTTATTCAATGGATCCAGTGGTTCTCGTCCAGGCGGCCGTCACCGACACCGGTGTCACCGACGCGGGCAAGGCGATCGCGCTCGGCGTCGGCGCCGGCCTCGGCTCGATCGGCGCGGGCATCGGGATCGGGTTCATCTTCGGCAAGGAGATCGAGTCGGTCGCCCGCCAGCCGGAGATGAAGGACGAGCTGCAGAGCATCCGCTGGCTCGGCTTCGCCCTCACCGAGGCAGTCGCCTTCTACACGTTCATCTTCGGCCTGATCGCCTTCTTCCTCTAGGCCGTTGGAGGCGATCTTCGACATCACGGGCCTGCTCACCGCGGCCACCGAGAACGGCGAGGGCGGGAGCTTCCTGGTCCAGCCCGGCCTCGGGCTGATGATCTGGACGCTGATCGCGTTCGGGATCACGATGTGGGTGCTGGGCCGCTTCGCCTTCCCGCTCATCTCCAAGGCCCTCGAGGAGCGCGCCGAGCGCATCGCGCGCAACATCGAGGAGTCCGAGCAGCAGCGCCGGGAGGCGGACGAGATCCTGGCCGAGTACCGAGAGCGCCTCAAGGAGGCCCGCGAGCAGGCCGACGACATCGTCGCCCGCGCCCGCCGCGCCGGCGAGAGCGCCAAGGCGGAGGCCACCGACGAGGGCCGGGCGAAGCGCGACGAGCTGGTCGCCGCGGCGCGCCGCGACATCGAGGCGGAGACCAAGCGCTCGCTGGAGCAGATCCGCAAGGAGGTGGCCGACCTGACCGTGCTCGCGACCGAGAAGGTCGCCCGCAAGGCGCTCAGCCCCGAGGATCAGAAGCGCCTCGTCGAGGAGGCCCTGGGCGAGGTCGACTTCAGCGCCCTGGCCGGCGACGAGGCGTCGGGAGCGGCGAGGAACTGATGCGCCGGGGAGCCGCCTGATGGAGGAGATCGCCCGCGTCTACAGCGAGGCGCTGTTCGACGTCGCCAGGGCGAGCGGCAGGCTCGACCCGATCCACGAGCAGCTCGGCGCGGTCGCCGACGCGGTCGCCTCCGACCGCGACCTGCAGCTGTTCTTCTTCAGCCCCTACTTCTCCTCGGCGGAGAAGCGGGACGGGATCGCGAAGGCGATCAGCGGCGCCGAGCCGGAGCTGGTCAACTTCCTCGAGCTGCTCGCGGAGAAGCACCGGATGCCGGCGCTGTTCCGGATCAGGCGGCGCTTCGACGAGCTCTGGGACGAGGCGAACGAGCGCCTCGCGGTGACCGTGACCAGCGCCGTCGAGCTCGACCCGAGCGTGGTCGAGTCGATCGGGGCGGAGATCGAGCGCAAGACGAGCAAGACGATCGAGCTCAGCAGCCGGGTCGACGAGTCGATCGTCGGCGGGCTCGTGCTCCAGGTCGGCAACCGGGTCCTCGACGCGAGCATCCGCAACCGGCTCGACAAGCTGCGCAGGGAGGTCGCGCAGGCCGCCTAGCGGCCGCCGCGACCGGGCAGACGACTCTCAGGAACGAACTTCGGAACAAAGGAGCGACGAAGCAGATGGAAATCAAGCCCGACGAGATCTCATCGATCCTGCGCCAGCGCATCGAGGGCCTCGACACCGGCAGCGCCGATCTCTCCGAGGTCGGGACCGTGCTCTCGGTGGCCGACGGAATCGCGCGCGTGCACGGGCTCGACAACTGCATGTCGCTGGAGATGCTGGAGCTGCCGCACGACGTGACCGGGCTGGCGCTCAACCTCGA
>CAZARJ010000103.1:0-6478 GCA_964487515.1 uncultured Conexibacteraceae bacterium
GAGAGCATCTTCGGGATCTCCACCCCGCCGTAGATCTGGCCGTCGACGTAGAGGCCGCCCACGGTCAGCCCGGCCCCCTCGGTGGTCTCGTGCAGCCCCTCCATCGCAGCGAGCTTCGCCGGCTGCTCGGTGGCGACCGTGCGCGCGGCCCAGTCCCCGATCACGATCTGCGCCGGCGCCGCGAGGCAGAGCACGGCCAGCGGGACGATCAGCCCGGCGCGGTGGTAGCGGTCGCGGCGGCCCTTGAGCCAGCCCGCGGCGTACACGCCGGCGACGATCGCGCTCGCGACGATGAATCCCGCGAGGTACATGTGCACCTCCTCGTGCCAGAGGTGCGGGTTGAGCATCGCCTCCAGCGGCCGCACGTCGGTGACCCGGCCGGCGGCGTCGAGGTCGAAGCCCTGCGGGTTGTTCATCCAGCCGTTGACGGCGATCACCGAGGTGGAGCCGAGGATGCCGGCGAGGGCGATCGGGACGCCGCTGAGGAAGTGCAGCCGGGGCGAGAGACGATCCCAGCCGTAGACGTAGATCGCGATGAAGATCGCCTCGACGAAGAAGGCCAGCCCCTCGACCGCGAAGGCGAAGCCGAAGACCTCGCCCCACTGCTCCATGAACCGCGGCCAGAGCAGGCCGAGCTCGAAGGAGAGGATCGTGCCCGTCACGACCCCGATCGCGAACAGGATCAGCATCACCTTCGACCAGCGCTTGGCGAGCGCCTTGTAGGTGGGGTCGCCGGTGCGCATCCAGAGCGACTCGACGAAGAGCACCATCGCCGGGAAGGAGATCCCGAAGCAGACCAGCGGGATGTGGACCGCGAGCGAGAGCGCCTGCATCTGCCGGGCCTCGTTCAGATACGGCTGGGAGACGTCGCCGCCCGCTTGGGCGAGGACGGTCAAGAAGCCGAGGAGCGAGCCCGACATCGCCCAGCGAAGGTATCCGACGGGTCAAGCGCCGTGGGCGATCCGGGGCCGGAGGTCGCTCCCGCGGCGAGGGTCATCCATGCCGGACGGTTGTGGGCCGGCGCGTCTCGTACGGGTCGGGGCGCCGGCGAGGGGGCGTCCGTGCCGGGTAGCTCCGCGTGCGTGGCGCCTCGTCGCGGCCGTGCGCGGGCGGGCGGGGCGCGTCGCCGCTCAGGCGTCGAGCTGGTCGATCGTGCAGTCGGCCGGGTCCTTGTCCTCGCGCCAGCGGACGATCCTGGCGCCGTGCCGGATGCGGCCGGCGCTGACGTGGTCGAAGGTGACCTCGAGGACCAGCTCGGGGCGCAGCGAGACCCACTCGAGGTCGCGGTCGGCGGCCCAGCGGCTCGGGTCGGCGGAGCCGCGCTCGCCGGTCTCGTACGGCGCCAGCTTGGCGACGAGCTCGCGCTTCTCGGCCGCCTTCAGGCCCGAGGTGTGCCCGACGACCCGCAGCTCGCCGTCGCCCTCCGGCCGGTTGTCGTAGAGGCCGAGGATCAGCGAGCCGACCGTCCCCTCCTCCTTGCCCGGGCGCCAGCCCGCGACCACCGCATCGATCGTGCGCAGGCGCTTGATCTTCGCCATCCCGCGCCGCTCGCCGGGGCGGTAGGGGGCGGCGAGCTCCTTCGCCATCACCCCCTCGCCGCCCGCGAGCCAGGGCTCGGCGACGGCGACGTCCAGGGTCAGCGGGGTCAGCTCGACCGAGTCCACGGTCCAGCCACCGGGGCCTTCGGCGACGGCGCCGGGCGCCGCGGAGAGCAGCTCGGCCAGGGCCCGGCGCCGCTCCGCGAACGGCGCCTCCAGCAGGCCCTCGTCCCCCCGCCCGAGCAGGTCGAAGGCGCGGTAGATGGCCGGCAGCTCCCGGGACAGGCGCTGGATCCGCGATTCGGCCGGGTGGATGCGGCTCTGCAGGGCGTCGAAGACCTCCGCCCCGTCCTCGCCGAGGATCACCAGCTCGCCGTCGAGGACGTAGTCGCCGGGCGGCAGCTCCAGCTCGGGGAAGTAGCGGGCCAGCGGCTTGCCGCCCCGGGACTGGATGTAGAGCTCGCCGCCGCGGCTGAATACCAGCGCCCGGAAGCCGTCGTACTTGGGCTCGTAGGCCCAGCCCTCCCCCTCCGGCAGCGACTTGCGCGTGCGCGCGAGCTGCGGCTTCAGGGGCGGTTGTGGCGGGGGGCTCAGGGCAGCGTCCTGACCTCGGGCTTCTCGCTCGGGGGGATGCCGTTGAGCTCGTTGGCGACCCCGAGCACGTCCCCGCGATCGTAGTAGTCGACCGCGATCAGGTTCGGCGTCAGCCCCCTGATCCGCGCGCAGGCACGGGCGCGCCTGCCGAGCTTCTGGAGCGAGTTGATCCGGCCGGCGAGATCGGGGTCGCGGGGGATCGTCTCGATCCAGTTGTTGATCAGCAGGAAGGGGTCGTCGTCGTGGCCGCGATTGGGGCGGCAGCTCTGCGGCGGCTCGATCTCGGCCTCGGAGTGGAACGTGTACGGGGTCTCCTGGAAGTAGTCGAAGCCCTGCATGTACCACGGGTACTTGCCGCCGCCGTTGTCGTTCTCGGCCATGATCAGCAGCCGCCGGTTGCTCTCGATCAGCTCGCCCAGAGAGGGCTGCACGCCCTCGCGCTCGGGCACGTAGGCGAAGCGCAGCAGCCCCGACCGCAGCAGCGCCTCGGCGGTCTCGTCGGGGCTGACCACGTCCTCGATGAAGATCGCCACGAACTCGTCCGGATGCTTCTCCATCCAGTCGTCGATCCGCGCCAGCTCCTCGTCGAACCCGGTCGCCCCGAGCTCGCAGAGGACGTGGCATAGGAAGGGCTCCGGGGTCCCCCGCTGCTCGCCGCCGAAGGCGAGCTTGCCGACCAGGTTCTCGGCCCGCTCCACGGTCTCCTCGCCGAGCTCCGCGACGACCTCCGAGCGCGTCTTGTTCTCCTTGTCCAGGTCGGTGATCACCTGGCCGAAGCCGCGGCCGTCGCCGCGCCTGATCCCGTAGTGGGTGTCGATCAGCAGGCCCCTGATCCCGTCGTCGAGCTGGCGCGTGATGCCCCAGCGTTGGTTGGGCGCGAACCAGCCCGGCTCCTCGGCGGCCGACATCGAGTTGTGCGTGGCCGGGAGCGTGAGCTCGTCGAGCTGCTTGGAGCAGAGCTCGGCGTAGCCGTTGCAGGCCTGCGGCGCGCCGGGCGGGCGCGGCGGCTCCGGGGGCTTCTGGGCCAGCATGATGACCGTCGCCAGCGCGACCGCGGCGACGCCCCCCGCCCCCAGCAGGCGGCCGGCGAGGCGCCGGCGAGGCCGCCTCTCCGCCACCTCCCGGGAGCTGGGCGGGGTGAGGATCGCGAGCAGCTCGAGCACGCCGACGTAGAGCAGCCAGGCGCCGATCAGCACGGCGAGCACGCGGAGGGCGATCTCCGGGCGCAGCACGGCGCCGATCCCCGCGCCGGCGAAGGCGAGCCCGCGCAGCACCCCGAGCGAGGCGCGGCGCGGGCGCCGGCGTGCCAGGGCCGCCAGCTGCTGCGCCGGGGCCAGGGGGTCGACCTCGTCGGCCGACGCGTAGCGAGCGGCGGCCGCGATCACGATCGCGATCACGCCGCCACCCAGAAACCAGGCCTGCAGGTCGCCGAAGATCGCCTCCCAGGCGGCTCCCACCGCGCTGCGGATCACCGGGTCCGTGAAGGAGCTCTCGAGCAGCGACTCGATGACCAGCATCAGGATCAGGCCGAACGCGGCGGCGCCGGCCAGGGCGGTCGCGGCCCGCGTCAGCCCGCGACGGCGATCGGGCGCCACGATCACCGCGGCGAGCAGGGTGAGGATCGCCAGCGGGGGCAGCAGGAGGCCGAGGAACCGCACCTCCCCCGCGGCGGAGATCGTCTCCACGAGCACGTCGTCGTCGAGCAGGACGAGATGCGCGGAGTCGAGGTCCTTGGGCAGCTTGGCGGCGGTGCGCGGGGCGACGGCCCGCAACGCCTCGCCGGCGATCTCGACCACGTCGGCGAGGTTGACCAGCAGCGTGTTCGGGTTCTTCTCGAAGAGCCGCGCGGCGGCGGTCTTGGCCGCTTCCCCGAAGGCGATCCGGATCGGGGCGGTCCCCAGCGCCGTGACCACCACCGACTCGACCACCGGGCGCGCGTTGACCAGCTCGGACGGGCCGCTGTCGACGATCGCGTCGACGATCGGGCCGCTGATCGCGAGCCTCACCTGCTCGTCGGCGAGCGCCGCCTGCGCGCGCTCGTCGACGCTGTCGGGGTCGATGATCTCCTCGCGCGCGTAGACGAAGATCGCGGCGAGCAGGGCGAGGACGGCGCCGAGCAGGGCGAGGATCCGGGACGCGCGGCGCCGGGGCTCGCTCATCTCCCCTCCTCGCGGCTTTCGGCGCCTCCTCCCACGTCGCGCTGGATTGAACCAGCGCGCGCGGCGCAGCGCCTCGCGAACGCGGGCCGCTCCGGTTGCGAAGCGCCGCCCGTGGGTAGGGGCTGGGGACCGTGGAGTCGAGCGTCGCCGAGAAGCCCGAGGGTGGCACAGCCGCCTCGTCCTTCGCCAAGGCGCTCCTGCTCGGGGAGATCCACGAGGAGATGGTCTTCCCCTGGCCCGAGCCCGACCCGGCCGAGCGCGAGAAGGTGCGGGAGCTCTCGGCGCGGGCGCGGGAGATCGGCGGCGCGATCGACCACCGCCGGGTCGAGGAGGACCGCTGGATCGGCGACGACGCGATCCGCGCCCTCGGCGAGGCGGGGCTCTGCGGCCTCTACGTGGACGAGAGGTACGGCGGCCAGGGCCTCTCGCAGACCGGCTACGCGCGCGTCTTCGAGACCTTCGCCCAGATCGACGCGACGCTCTCGATCATCCTCGGCGTCCACCAGTCGATCGGCTACAAGGGCATCGCGATGTTCGGGACCGAGGCGCAGAAGGAGCGCTTCCTGCCCGACCTCGCCGCCGGCCGCAGGCTCGCGGGCTTCGCCCTCACCGAACCGGAAGCCGGCTCCGACGCCTACCAGCTCCGCTCCCGCGCGGTCCGCCAGCCGGACGGCTCCTGGGTCCTGAACGGCGAGAAGCGCTACATCGGCAACGGCTCGAAGGGGGACGTGTTCACGACCTTCGCGCGGACCGAGATCGACGGCGCCGAGCGCCACATCGCCCTGATCGTGGAGAAGGGGATGGACGGCTTCGAGGTGGGAGAGCGCTACGACACGATGGGCCTGCGCGGCAACGACCTGCGGCGCCTCTACTTCAACGACGTCCGCGTGCCGGCGGAGAACGTGCTCGGCGAGCCCGGCGAGGGCTTCCGGATCGCGATGTCGGTGCTCAACAACGGGCGCATCGGGCTCGGCACCGGCTCGGTGGGCGCGGCCAAGCGGCTCATCGACCTGGCGATCGGCCACGTCACCGAGCGGCGCCAGTTCGACCGCCCGCTCGCGGACTTCGAGCTGGTCGAGGACAAGATCGGCTGGATGGTCTCCTACCTGTTCGGGCTCGAGTCGATGGCGTACCTGACCTGCGGGCTGGTCGACGCCGGGGTCGACGACTACTCGCTGGAGTCGGCGATCTGCAAGGTCTCGGGAACCGAGTTCCTCTGGTACGCGACCAACCGCGCCCTGCAGCTCGCCGGCGGCGAGGGCTACATGAAGGACGGCCCCTACGAGAAGATCATGCGCGACATCCGCATCTTCCCGATCTTCGAGGGCGCCAACGACGTGATGCGCGCCTTCATCGCGCTCTCGGCGATGAAGCCGGTCGGGGAGCGGCTCTCGGAGCTGGGCGCGATCGGGCTCGGCGACCCGATCGGCTCGATCGGCCTGCTCGTCGACTACGTCGGGGCGCGGGTCAAGCGCGAGGTGCGGCCCGACCGGATCACGCAGGCGCACCCCGAGCTCTCCCGCCACGCCGACGCGGTGTCCGAGCAGGTCAGCGACCTGGCGTCGGCGACCGAGTCGCTGGTCCGCGAGCACCGCCGCGAGGTGACCGAGCGCCAGCTGCAGCAGAAGCGCCTCGCCGACGCGATCGCTGACGTCTACGCCCAGGTCGCGGTGCTCTCGCGCACGACGGCGATCTTCGCCGAGCAGGGCGTCGAGCCCTCGGGCCAGGAGCGCTACATCGCCGACACCTTCTGCTCCCGCGCCGCCGACCGCGTCCACGGCCGCCTGCGCCAGATGGAGAGCAACGACGACGAGCGGATCACCGCGATCGCCAAGCTCGCCTACAAGCGCGGCGCCTACGGCTACGCCCTGTTCGAGGACTGACCTACCCGCGCGCCCCGCGCCGCGCGATCAGCTCGGCGACAACGGCCCGCGGAGGCCGGATCAGCATGCCCTCGTACTCGCCGAGCGGGAGCGGATGCTGGCGATCACCGCTCGCGAGGACGTCGGCGCCGCCCGCCAGGGCAGGCCGAGGTGCGAATAACTGCCGACTATTTGAAGTTATTCGCACCTCGGGGGCTGACGGGATGCCCGCCCGGGGCTCAGCCGTCCTTGCCGGCGGACTTCTTGGCGCCCTTGACGTCGAGCAGGTCGACGACGAAGACGAGGGTCGCGTTGGGGGCGATCG